>JAKASW010000154.1 GCA_021818875.1 Bacteroidota bacterium | reverse complement strand
AGGAGCTAGTGTTGGTGGATTTTGACAATCTCATCAGGGTCGAGCGACTTTCCGAAAGATTGGTTGTATTCTTTCACAATCTCCGTTTCCTTCATACCGCGTCTTGAAGAAACAAATTCCTCTTCGAACTTCGTCCCAAACCTTGCGAAAGCTTGCCGCCAGGCATCCATGTGGGTCGGCATCGAATCCACAAGAGTTCCGTCGCAATCGAAGATCAGCGCCTTCGCGGCCCTATCGACGGGAATCATGTTCAGACTGCGACCCACTTCTTGGGGGACTTCAAAGTGAAAACGGTTCAGTATTCATGAGTGAGTCGCAGTCTTCTCTCACAGGTAATTCGCTACTATCGCTTCGTAAAGTTCCTGCTTGCCGCTTATCTGTTTAGGCTCGCCGTTCTTCTCCGCGAGGCTCCTGAGATTGTCAAGTGTCAGTTTACCTTTCTCGAAGTCTGCACCGGCCCCGGCGTCGAACGAAGCATATCGTTTCTTCCGCAGATCGACATAATCAGATTCCTTCAGAATTCTGTCTGCGACGACGAGGGCGCGGGCGAAAGTGTCCATACCCGTGATATGAGCAATGAACAGGTCTTCGAGATCTGTCGAGCTTCTTCTCGTCTTCGCGTCGAAGTTGATACCACCGGTTGTCAAACCACCTGCCTGAAGGATCACTAACATTCCTTCGACGGTCTCGTAAAGATTGACAGGGAACTGATCTGTGTCCCATCCGTTCTGATAATCGCCGCGGTTGGCGTCGATGCTGCCTAACATTCCGGAATCGGCGGCGGTCTGCAACTCATGTTGGAATGTATGACCGGCAAGTGTGGCGTGATTGACTTCGATGTTCAACTTGAAATCTTTCTCCAGACCGTTTCTATAGATGAACCCGATGACAGCATCGGCATCATGGTCGTACTGGTGCTTCGTCGGTTCCATGGGCTTCGGCTCAATGAGGAAAGTGCCTTTGAAACCTTTGGCGCGTGCGTAGTCCCGTGCCATCTTCAGGAAAGTAGCAAGATGTTCCTTCTCCCTTTTCATCTCGGTATTGAGGAGAGTGAAGTACCCTTCGCGTCCTCCCCAGAAGACGTAGTTCTGGCCGCCGAGTGCGATTGTCGCGTCGAGAGCGCGCTTCACCTGCGAACCGGCAAATGCGATCACGTTGATATCGGGATTTGTCGCGGCACCATTCATGTACCGTGGGTTGGAGAAAAGGTTTGAAGTCCCCCATAGAAGCTTAACTCCGGACGCTGCTTGTTTTTGCTTTGCATAGTCGACCATGGTCTGCACGCGTCTGTCGGACTCTTCAATAGTGTCGCCTTCACTCACGACATCAAAATCATGGAAACAGTAAAAAGGCGTTCCAAGTTTTGTCATGAATTCGAACGCGGCATCCATCTTTTCTTTTGCCCGTTGAATGGGATCGTCCTTCTCGTGCCATGGATACTTCTTCGTGTCGGGGCCAAATGGGTCCTGTCCGCCGTTGCAGAATGAGTGCCAGTATGCTGTGGAGAACCTGAGGTGGTCCTGCATCGTTTTCCCTGCGACTGTCTTCTCGGCATCATACCACTTGAAAGCGAACGGGTTCTTCGAGTCTTTCCCCTCAAATCGTACACGGCCAATCCCTTTGAAAAATTCCTTCTCTCCTATCGTCAAATTGAGCGTCATTAGTGACTCCTTTTAATAAGATATCTTGGTTACGGTAATTTCACAGAATTGTCTCAAATCGTTTTCACTTCAGCCCGCGTCTTCGCAAGTCGATTTCCCATTTCCACGAGCCATCGGCCGTAAATATCGGCATAAACTTCTTTCTCTTTTTCGTCAGGCTCAATTGTCATCAGGCACTGAAGTCCATTGAATGCTTCATCGAACGAACGATAGAATCCGGCCCCGAATGCAGCGCCCCTCGCGGCACCGAGAGCGCCGTCCGTGTTGTAAAGCTGAATGACCGCGCCACTGAGATTCGCTACCGCACTTCTGAAGGTTTTACTTAGAAACATGTTGGCCAGCCCGGCCCGGATTGCATTTGAATCTACCGCCAGTTCTTTGAGGATGTTTATACCATATTGAAAAGAGAACGCGACCCCTTCGAGTACCGAGCGGATCAAGTGACCTCTGCTGTGGAGATTGAAGTTCAATCCTGAGAACGAGGCGCCCGGTTCAAGATTCGTCAACATTCGTTCGGCACCATTTCCGAACGGAAGGAATAGCACCCCTTCCGATCCTACCGGAATTCTCTCTGCCATCTCGTTCATCTCATCATACTTCACCTTCGAATCGAAAAGCATCTTCCTCATCCAATTATTCGAGATGGCAGTCCCGTTTATGCAGAGAAGAATACCCAGCCTTTTTTCTTTCGATGTATGGTTCACATGCGCAAAAGTGTTCACTCTTCCTTCAGCATCGAACTTGATCTGATCGCTGACTCCGTACACCACTCCGGAAGTCCCCGCCGTCGCGGCTATCTCACCCGACTTCAACACGTTTAACGAGAAGGCATTGTTCGGCTGATCACCTGATCGATATGCTACAGGCGTACCTACTTTCAAACCGAGTTCGCGGGCCGCTATGTCTGAGAGCTTTCCTTGTTGACCAAACGTCGGGACAATCTCGGGAACCAATCGCTCGTCAATTCCGAGTTGCTTCATCATGAAATGAGCCAGCTCGTCACTCTGAAAGTCCCAGAGTATTCCTTCGGACAGACCTTCGGCGGTAATCGTGATGTCCCCGGTAAGTTTCATGGCTATATAGTCCCCCGGCAACATGAACTTATACACCCGGTCATAGACCCGGGGTTCGTTTTCTATGACCCATCTCAGCTTCGACGCCGTAAAGTTTCCCGGTGAGTTCAGAAGCTGACTCAGACATCTCTCTACACCGATCTCCCTGAACGCTTTATCCCCGATGCCAACAGCTCTGCTGTCACACCAGATTATTGAAGGCCTCAACACTTTCTGATTCTTGTCAACGACCACCAGTCCGTGCATCTGGTAAGAAATCCCGATAGCCGAGACATTACCCGATGCGGAGCGAGAATGTGCCAGGAGATCTGCAGTTGCGATCTTGACAGCGTTCCACCATGCCTCCGGATCTTGTTCGGCCCATCCCGGTTTCGGAGAGTCGATCTTCATCTCGTCCTTCGGATAGGAGCTGTGGGCAACTTCCTTTCCTGACTCAACATCATACAGGGCAGCTTTGATCGACGAGCTGCCGATGTCATACCCAATGGTCAGCATGTCACTGGTTCGCAGAAAATTTGTAAATCGTGGTCTGTTTGTACACTCGCCCCGGCTTCAGCTCGGTCGATGGAAAGCTCTTGTGATTCGGAGAGTCCGGGTAATGCTGAGTCTCAAGACAAAGAGCACAACGATACCGATAACGCACCCCGCCTTTCCCTACTATCGATTCGTTCAGGTAATTTCCAGTGTAAAACTGGATACCCGGCTCGGTCGTCAGCACCTCCATGAGTCTTCCACTCTTCGGATCATACACCGTTGCTGCCTGGCGGAGCTTGCCGCTTTCACCGTTCAACACCCAGTTATCATCATAACCATGTGCATATTTGAGCTGGGTGTTGTCTTCGTTTATCCTTGCTCCCACGTCTATCGGTTTGAGGAAATCGAACGGCGTCCCTTTCACACTCTCGATCTGCCCGGTAGGTATCGACAGGCTGTCTGTCGGCGTGAACTTGTCGGCATTTATCATCACCGTCTCATCCAGGATAGAACTGGTTGGCTCACCCGACAGATTGAAATAGCAGTGGCTGGTCAGGTTGAGCACTGTAGGTTTGTTTGTTGTTGCCCGGTATTGAATTTTCAATTCGTTATTGTCGGTGACGGAGTATGTCACGTGAACATCAAGCCTTCCCGGGAAGCCTTCTTCGCCGTTAGGACTGATATAATTCATTTCTAACGAAGGCACTCTTGCATTCTTAAGAATCGTAGCTTTCCAGACCCGCTTGTTGAATCCAATCGTACCACCATGTAAAGCGTTGCCCTGGTCGTTAACAGGTATCTGGTAGGTTTTGCCGTCCAGCGTGAACTGCCCTTTTTCAATTCGGTTCGCGTACCGCCCGATGAGACCTCCGAAGTAAGACTGACCGTTCTCGTATGCGTTTAGGTCGTCGTATCCGAGGATAACGTCCTGAATTTTTCCGTTGCGGTCGGGCACCTGGAGCCTAACTACGGTTGCCCCGTAATTGATGATGGTTGCACTCATGCCTTTGCTGTTTGTCAATGTGTAGGCGTAAATTTTCACACCATTGGGAAGTGCGCCGAAAAGTTCTTTGGCAACTCCTTTCAACGGCTTTGCTGTGACACTACCGAAGATTGCCATAGAAGAAAGCAAGGTTGAAAGGGTGAGAAGTTTCGATACCATCATAAGCTCCTTTCAAAAAAAACATTTTGAGATTAGTCCGCGATTTGACAGTCAACGTTAACGACAGACAAATATTAAGTCCCATTTCTGTCAAATGAAAGTCCCAGGCATACAAGTATTGAACTGACCGGTTGTCCGTTGAACATGCGGTAATGGATTCCTGCTTACGCCACCATCCCGCCGGGGGCGGGACGGGTATAGGCACGAAACTTCCACCGGCAGTTCACACAGCCGCCGCCGCGGTTTTGTGACTGCCTGTCATTATGAAGGGTAGTCAGGAATGAAGGAGACCATTTTCATGAATGCCGATTTCGACACTCGAGTCACTACATGCAACAAAAAAATCCCGCCGATCTTTCGTGGGATGGCGGGATATTGACTTGCTCAGATTGACGCTCTACTGCTGAGAGCGGTCGGACATCATGGATGGAGAACCCCGTGTATCTTCTTCGCCAGCTCATTGGCGGTAAAGGGCTTCTGTAGGAATGCAACTCCCTCCCCGATCACTCCCTCCGGAGACAGTACATTTTCCGTGTACCCCGACATGAATACGGTTCTTATTCTGGGCCGGAGTTTTGAGACCTTTTCGCTCAGTTCTCTTCCGCTCATTCCTGGCATGATGACATCGGTCAGTAGGACATGAATTGGTTCCCTGTAGCCTTCGCAAAAAGTAAGGGCTTCATCAGGGCTCAGTGCCGTCATTACGGTGTATCCATACTCTTCAAGACTCGTTTTCACTAACTCGAGCAAGTCAGCCTGGTCTTCGACAAGAAGAACTGTGGCATTAGCCCTCAACGCCTCATCCGAGACTACCTCCTCGGCAGTCATAAGTGCCTGTTCCGTATGACGCGGGAGGTAAATGTAGAAGGTGGTGCCGGCATCAGGGGCACTGGTCACTGTGATGGCTCCGTTCGCTCGTTTCACGATTCCGTAGACAGTCGCTAACCCAAGACCTACAGACACGCCTTTTGGCTTCGTTGTAAAGAATGGTTCGAAGATCCTCTTAAGCATTTTAGCATCCATCCCCTGACCGTTGTCAGAAAATGTGATGAGTGCGTATTCACCCGGAATGAATCCTACCTTGTTGTGTGCAAATGCCTCGTCAACAATGACGTTGGAAGTGGCGATGTTGATAGCCCCTGTTCCACCGACGATCGCGTCCCTGGCATTGGTGGCAAGGTTCACTAGCATCTGGTCGAGCTGCGACGGATCCAATTTCACGTTCCACACATTCTTGCCGGGTGTGAATTCAAGCTTCAGGTTCTCACCGACGATCCTGTGCAGCATACCGCGCACATTTTCAATGGAGACGTTGAGGTCCACCACCTTGGGTGAAATTGCTCCCTTTTGTGCGAAGGCGAGAAGTTGCTTCGTCAGATCGGCCCCTCGCTTGGTTGCCGTCAGGATTGCCTCGACCGGCATCCTTGCGGGATCCTGCTCGTTAAGTTTTCTCTTCAGGAGCTCGGCATATCCAAGGATGACGCCGAGGATATTGTTGTAGTCATGTGCAACACCACCTGCAAGCTGACCGATTCCTTCAAGCTTTTGCGCCTGGAGAAGTTGGTCCTCCATCGATTTACGGCTCGTGATGTCTTGCTTCACGGCAACAAAATGACTGATCTCCCCCTTCTCGTCCTGCACCGGAGCGATAGTCATCTCTTCCGTGTAATGAGCCCCGTCCTTCCGACGGTTAATCAATTCGCCATGCCAAATTTTTCCCGAGAGAATCGTGTCCCAGAGGTACTTGTAGAATTTCTTGTCTTGCTTGCCGGACTTTATCAGCGTACCGACTTCTTTGCCTATCGCCTCGGAAACCGAATACCCGGTGAGCGACTCGAACGCTGGGTTGGCCCAGACAATCATCCCGCTTCGATCAGTGACCACTATCGCATTTGCGGCAGTATTCAGAGCGGCACTCTGGAGACGAAGCTGCTCCTGAACGAAGCGACGATTCGTGATGTCTCTTGCCACAATTTGAATCGACGGTCTTCCAAGATACGTTATCGGCGCACCGACTATATCGACATCAAAACTCGACCCATCGAGACGAAGGAATTTCTCATTATGAAGCTCCATGGGTCGAAGAGTTTTCCTAATCTCATTTATGCCTTCAGTAACTTTTGTTTTTGAATCCGGAGATACCACTTCCGCAAGGGATTTTCCGAGGAGCATTTCCGGTTGATCGGCTTTAAGAAGCTCCGAGGCCGCCGGGTTAACGTAGACCAACCTCCCATCTGTGAGAACCATGATGGCATCGGGGGATTTGTCCACGAGAAGTCGGTGTCGCTCCTCACTTTCTTCAAGCCTCCTCTTTGCGTTCTTGCGTTCCGTGATATCGTAAGCAGTCCCGAGGACGGCCAGTTCTCCTCGATATGTCGCGGTCGAAGCAGTGTAGTCCACCCATCGAGCTTCACCGGCTTTGGTCAGGATCTTGATTTCAAAATGATTCGGAACAGACTCTCCCCTCTGACGCGCAGCACCGAGCTCTTTTGCCAATTCGCTAAAATCCGGATGGACAATGTCCCAGAAATTCAGTTGGAGGAGATCATCATCTGAGTATCCCGTCATGATCCCGCACGCCCGATTGACGTAGCACACTTTGTTGTTCTGGTACATGAATATTGCGGCAGATGCAGACTCTGCCAGAATCCTGAACTTCTGTTCGCTTTCCTTAAGAGCCTCTTCGGCCCGTTTCCGCTCGGTCATGTCATAAAAAACAAGTTGTGCCTGCTGAAAGTCTCCCTGGGGACCAACTCCGGCTTTGGCTTCGACAAGCACTGCGATTTTTCTCCCTGTGCTTCCGACGATGTCAATCTCAAAATCGTGAAGGTATCCCGTTGACTTCAAGGATTCGAGTTTTACACGAAGATCCTGAAGCTGTTCAACCGACACAAAATCTGCAAAATTCTTGTCGATTGCTTCCTCTTCCGGATATCCGGTAATACTTGTCCAACCCTGGTTCACAGCCTTGATCTTCCATTCCTCATCCAGAATTAGGTATGGAATCGGTGCAGCTTCATAAGACATGCGATACCGCTGCTCGCTTCTGCGCAGCTCTACATCTTTCTTTTCGCTCTCGGTGATATCCTCAAAGACTCCTATGCCTTCTGCTACCTGCCCGGTCGAAGATGGAACTGCAGAGAAGTAGGCTCGCACGTGGATGGTTTTCGCGTCAGTGTGTGATTCATACTCACCTTCGTACACACTTACCCTTCGCTCCAGCACATTTCGAATACCGTTCACAAGCTCCTTGCTCGGCAGCTCTAGAAGCTTTAATCCAATTATGGCCGTCCTCGAAGATCCCATGATATCTGCGAGACACTCGTTGCACTCGGTCACAATGCCGTTACGGTCGAAATGCAGAATTCCGAGAGGGGAGTTTTCAAAAATCGATTTGTACTTTTCTTCACTCTGCCTGAGCAAAGTCTCAGACTGCTTCCTTTCGCTGCAATCTCTGGCGATGATTACAACTATGCCGTCGCCGCCTGCAAGTAGAGCCTGAAGTCTGACTTCAACAGGAAAATTGGAACCGTCTTTGCGGTGATGAGTGGTTTCAAAAATAATCCCGTTTGCATCAGCTGTATCCATCTGCTTTCTGACAGATCCCCATGTGTCAGGAGCACGCAGATCGTAAATAGTCTTTTCAAGAAGTTCTTCATGTGAGTAGCCGTGTGCAATCTCGGCAGCACGGTTTGCCTCGACGATATGGCGATCGGCCTGACGGATAAAAAGAATTATGTCAGATGAATCTTTGAAGAAGAGCTCGTATTTGTTCAAGGCTTCCTGGGCCCTATGCTTGTGGGTGATGTTGCGGCAGAAACCTTCGCGGTAGATTATTTTACCTTCTGTGTTGCGCACATACCGGGCGTAGTCCTCAACCCACAATTCACCGTCGTCTTTCTTCTTCATGCGATAAACTTCAGGATGAGTCATGAATTCGGAAACTTCTTCTTCAATGAGAGGTTTGAGAGGCTCCAAGTAAATCGAATTATACACCTGCGGCGAGAGAATCTCATCAGTCGTGTAACCTAACATCTCGGCAAAAGATGAGCTCACTTCCAAGAAAGGACCGATTGGTGAACTGCGATAGTAGCCATCGGTCACTGACTGAAGCAAGCTCTGGTATTTCTGATCGATCTCCGGCATACCGGCTTTCGGCTTTTGATTTGTCTTGGCTTCATTGATGATCAAGTAAACCAAGTTTTTCCCGGCGCTGACTACAGACGACATCTGCATCTCAACCGGGCGGGTTTCGCCTCCCGCCAGACGGTGGGACATCGTGACCTTGCCCCCGGTGCTCGCCGATAGCACGACTGAAATTCTTGCTGCAAACTCTTCCGGTGAGGCAGCCATAAGTTCTTCGATCCGCATGGACTTCAACCGCTCGCGATCATAACCATAGAATGTGGCAGCGGATAGATTGGCGTCCACAATGCGTCCAGTGTCTTTGTCGTAAACGATTGTCGCCAGAGCGCTCTCTTCGAACATGTGTTGGAATACTGCTACGGTATTCAGCGACTGGTCGCTTGCAGAAACCTGCTCCCCTATCTCACGGATAATCACAAGTGCAGCCCTGTGACCGCCGAAGTCTAAAGCATGAGAAGTAATTTCGACTCTAATTATTGTACCATTTTTCAGGCGGTGACGCCAGCCGCCCCATTCCCTTGCGGCGGACAACCCTTCAACCTTCTTCCCCGATCGACCGCCTTCTTCCTTCGGACGAAGGTCGTGGATAGTCATGCTTAAGAACTCAGTCCGCGTATATCCGTATTTATGTATTGCTGAATCGTTCACTGCCAGGAATTTCAGCGAGTCTAAGTCGTAGATCCACATTGGGAGTGGATTAGTCTCGAAGAGGGAGCGGTATAGATTTTCCTCTGATAATTGTTCGCGAGAGCTGTCCGCCATCATATAATCCTTATTGCGTTCAATACGGCAATAGATCGGGTCACAGCGGGAACCGGACGGCAGGCCGCTATCTTCCAACTTCCCCCTTCGTCAGACGGTGACGGGGAATGGAACAGTCCTATATTGGGCCAAGTCTTTTGGATTGGCGCCGTTCCTATCATACCTTCTACTGGACCTATGTTCGCTAATTGCCTGGACGACTTCATGGAAAGAATTTCCAGAAGCACACCACAGCGCTCTCCATGGCCTGAAGCGTTAAAGTATAATTTAGTCATGTTGACTTTACAAGTAATTTTCCAACTTGGTATCTTTTTCCTTCCAACTATGTGGGACGCCCTCTCGCAAGCAAGATAAGTGAAGAGTCACTTCATTTACTGTGATGCTGCTCTCAAGTTGATCAAGCATCCATCGCGACAGTATGACAACCTATACACTATACTTGTCGGATTTCTCGGTGATTTCTGAAAAGGGATGAGCTTTCCATTTTGCCTGAGTTTCCCTTTGAAACGGGCGTTCTTCCCACACGCCCTACAAAAACACGTCCAAAGGTGTCGAATCGCCCATTCTGCCTCTTGAAATCGTATCCTCTTGGAACTCCATTCCTTGAAAGTACGAATTACCAGAGTTGCTTGCATCTCGTTCGGAATTGCT
>JAKASW010000001.1 GCA_021818875.1 Bacteroidota bacterium | reverse complement strand
GGCGGGTTCGTAGAGAGTTATCAACTGGACGGCGATGTGGATATGTACGGAGTGATGAAGCCGCTCATCATGGAACAGAAGCGGCGAACAGAGCAAGGTTTGGAGAACGCGCGAATGCCGATGCGGCCGGACCATGGACATCTGATGCTCCCTGATATGGACAGAAAAGGGATTTACCCGGGCTATTCGCTCTTCGGTAGAATGCGCGGTCTGGCTGAGCTGCGGGGATTGGAGATGGGGATAAGGAGATCGCTAGTCGTATGAGAGGGTGTAAGTTTGAAGGGGAAAAGAAAGGTGGACAGCTCAGCGTTCTCTTGCTTTGCCGATCGTTCTTGTGCGATGCGTCCTGGAAGAATTTCCGACTCCTGACTTCTCAAAGCGATCTGCGATCCACATTTTTACAAAAGCCTGCCTGCTAACTACACGCCTGGTAGATTCCTGGTCAAACATTCTCAGCATCCATGCCCGAAAATCCACGCTCACCCGTACCATGGCGGAGTCCATGTCAAAATAGTCGAGTACACTTTCGTCTCAATCAAACCGACTTTCAAGATTCTCTCTATTGGTTTTCTGTAAGCGTCTCATACATTTTTTCCTCTTCATCCCTCGATCTCCGAACTGATATTATTCTTAGTGCATCTCCCCTCTCGGTCACTATCGCAGTTCAAAATTTCCCACTCAATCTTAGGATCACAAGTCTTCTCGGATCCTCTTTGTACCTGGATGAGAGCTCTACAGTAATCCTTCTCCATAACTTTTGCGCCTCTTCCAAGTCAATCCCGTGCTTTTCTTCGTTGGACATACTTTTAAATTCGTTTTACTCAAACACATCAATCTGTCCTCGTTGTGTCGCGCGCTTTAGATATAGTATGAGGTGCTGGTGGATGAGGAGAAGTAAAGTGTTGACCGAGGTGAAAGGCGGTTTCGATATACTGGAACAGTGGCCTCAGTGCTTTCTTTCGATGAAAGTCAGCAACGGGTTGTTAAGAACCTTTCGTGACTTGGTTTTATAGACATAGAAATCGTTGTCAAGTGAAACAATATCGTTTATGCCCAGCGACTCTGCAGCCAACATCAACGATGCGTCGGCGAAATCCATCGGCACATCGGAATATTTCTTCAGCAATTCGATAACCCTGTCAAGATGCTTCTTCTCGAACTCAATTATCTGAATTGCTTCTCTCTTTAGCCACTCAAAGAAGTCAATCTGAGCATTAATATTCAACCGCAGTAGATATGCCGTTTCCGCGATGACAGGCCATGTGGTCAAGAGGTTTCCGTCGATTTGTTTAAAGAATAATACGACCACACCATGACGTTCATCGCCGCTGTTGAAAAGTGCCACCAGTGGGCCTGTATCAATGAGAGCGCTTTTCACGTAGAAACTTCTTTAGTTTCTTTTCCTCTTGAATATGGTCTTCACGCAGCATTTCTGCATATATCTTCTTGTGGTCCCTCGCTAGATTTTTGATCCCTAGATCATATTTCCCAAATAGGTCTTTGCCCAGTTCATAAGCGGTTGGCTTCCTGGAATGCTGTTCGAGGTATGAAGCAAGAGCCTCTTTGACAATTCTGGATTTAGGTTTCTTCTCCTCTTTCGAAACCCGTTCCAGCTTCTTCTCCAAGTCGTCCGGCAACCTGATTGAAAACATAATCTGCTCCTTCTTGTAATACACAATGTAATACGTGAGGTACCTTCGATCAACGGAGTGCTCCCAGAACAGGGAAATCGTGCAAAGTCAGTTGGAATCATGGCGTGATGGGAAATGGCGGAACCCGACGAGAAGGCAAGACCAGGTAAATATTGCTCGCAAGTCTCATTTATCGAGCGGCTTGAATGAGAATGCGAATGGTACATTCGTCCTTGAAGATCGTAGGTATATCGCCTCCGATGTAGCATTGTGCGCTTCCAATCGCGGGTTTGCCATTGCGGATGTTACGTTTCCCAATTCCGAAGGCTCGTTTGTCTCTGCGGATATTACGTTTGCTGGCGCCGATGGCTCGTTTGCGCCTGCGGATGCGATATTCGTCAATTCCGATAGCCCGTTTGTCGTTGCGGATGTGATGTTTGCCAGTGCCGATGGCTCATTTGTCTCTGCGGATGGTATGTTTGTCAATTCCGACGGCTTGTTTGTAGCTGCTGATGGGATGTTCGTCAATTCCAAATGTTGGTAAGTCTATGCCGACGGCATGTTTGCCGCTTCCACTGGAATACTTATTCAAAATAGGGTTTACAAGTATGGAGACGAAGCTGAAAGCTTCGTTACGAGCTTCGAATAAATCGGCGGAGCTGTTTCTTGTTGCGAATGCGGGAAAATTGCGAAGCAGGTATTTCGAGACGTACCGTTGGCTCAGGTATTGGCTTGTGCTGATCGAACATCATTTCGACCAGCGCTTCCCTTACCCCATGCAATTCATCGAGTGCTTTTGCCTGAGTTTTCCAGTAAGCTTTGCACCCTTTTAGCGGAGGAATCGATGCGCAGTAGTCACCATCCTCCATTCGTTCAATGGTGACAGGATAATCTAATGATAGGTAGTATGAAATGTTCTTCTTCATTGTCGTTCTCCGAGTTCCTGCAAAGCATCGATTACGTCATCCACTTGATAGAACTTGACGAGGTCATTCCTGCCGTGAGAAACGAGAGACAGGGTGCATGAAGCTGATCGTGAATTCAACTCACAATTAACCGGCACCGCTTTGGGGTGTCGAACGTATCGTTTCTTCCGCAACTGGGAAATGACAGATCCGGGAGCGTGGAAAAATCGTCTTGACACCTTCCGAAGCTGACCCCGCAAATGCTGCGAGGGCTTCGCGAGGTTGCTTCAGTATTTGTTCACGCCACCTGAGCGACTTTTGAAAACTAATCCCGCTCCAGCTTCAGGCTCGCCGGCGGCAACAACGCCCGCACTTGCTTGCGCACTCGCCTCGCCATGGCAACAGCTTCCCTGGCTTGTTTTAATGATATCGGTTCATAATCGCCAGGGTATCGAGTGAAGATTGCGAAACCAGTCAAGAGCCTCTGCTCTTCCACCGTCAGTTTTGGCCGGTGTCGCGGTGACAGCAAGCTAATTAAGAGTCCAATGTCATGTGTCTTGCGAATATCTTCATCCTCGAATATCAAAAGTGATTTCAAGTATTTTTCGACGCACTGTTGAGTGTGAAAGCACACAGTGTCTGTCGGGCACTTCTTGCCCAGCTTTAACGTGTGGACGGCGGTGATATAATCGTTCTCTGCTTTCTCAACCCACTGCCGAATTACGTAGAGGGCCTCGTCAGTCACCAGCATACAGCACCCTGCCTTCCCGCACGGCGGGATAAGCGATAGTCCCCACTTGATTTTGTTGCCACGCAAATTCCTCGGGCGTGACCACAATTATATCTTTAGCCACGCGAATATCGTGCAAAGCTACTCCTAATTCCACACTCTTTTCCCGCTTCGATCCTGCGACCGGCATTACCACCAGCAAATCGAAGTCGCTGTCGGGTTGGGCATCGCCGCGCGCTCGCGAACCGAAAAGAATGATCTGCTCCGGCTTGAATTTCCTGACGATTCGACTGACCATGAGTTTCAACGTGCGATTCAACTCGCGATCAGTCAACATCTTCTCGTTTGTATGCTTCTCTTTTCTGCCACCCACGATTGCCATCGGAAAAAGTTAAAGCTTGCATTCAGGATAAGCAAGAATCATCTATCCTTCCATCTTGAACTCTTTTATCTCCGGCACGAGAAGATGGAACACCAGCAGTGCAAGCAAATAGACTGTACCCGCAATTATGAATAGCGCCATGTAGCTTCCGGTGAACTGGAGTATGAACCCTGCTGCGGTAGCGATAAGCATTCCGCCTATTGCGCCCGCCATTCCGCCGAGGCCGGTGACGGACGCAACAGCTTTCTTCGGAAACATGTCGGAAGTCGTAGTGAACAAATTCGCCGACCAGCTCTGGTGCGAAGCAGCGGCAAGTCCGATCAGGAATACCGCCCACCACTCGGGCACTATCGAAGCAAACACTATCGGAACGATAAGCACCGCACTCAATAGCATCGTCGCCTTTCTTCCACGGTTGACGCTCCATCCCCTTTTTATCAGTGCTCCGGACATCCAGCCTCCACCAATGCTGCCTACCGTCGTCATCGTGTAAATGACGATCAAAGGAAGACCAATCTCAGCTAAGTTAAGGTGATACCGGGAATTCAGGAAATTTGGCAGCCAGTAAAGGTAGAACCACCATATCGGATCTGTCAGGAACTTGCTCTCGACAAAAGCCCACGATTGCCTGTACTTAAGAAGCTTGAGCCATGGTACTTTCTCCGCAGGCGGTTCCGGGGGATCGCTCTGGATGTAAGCGATCTCGGCTTTGCTCACACGTTTCTGCCTTTCTGGGATTTCGAAAAACCACAACCATAAAGCGAGGGAAATGACACCGAGCAGTCCGGTGAATATGAACGCCTCGCGCCAGCTCCAGGTCAGAGTTATCCACGGCACGATGAGAGGTGCAACTATTGAGCCTATGTTTGCACCGGAATTAAAGAGCCCGGTCGCGTAAGCTCTCTCCTTCTTCGGGAACCATTCTGCAGTTCCCTTTATGGCTGCGGGAAAGTTCCCGGACTCTCCAAGCCCCAATGCGAATCTTGCGGCTCCGAATTCGAATACGTTGGCGGCTAAAGCGTGTGTCATGGCCGCTATGCTCCAGACTATCATCGACACAGCATACCCGATTCTGGTCCCCACCTTATCTATAAATCTCCCGACGAACAACATTCCGATGGCGTATGCGCCGGTGAAAGCCGTGACTATGTAGCCGTAATCGATCTGGTTCCAGCCCATCTGCTTCTGAAGAGTCGGAGCCAGAATTCCCAGAACTGCCCTGTCCACATAGTTAATCGTCGTGGCAAAAAACAGGAGGCCGCAGACGATCCACCTATAGTAGCCGACTTTCGATTCAAAGTCGGAATCCTGCTGTAAATTAACGGAGCTTGTATTTCCGGTCTTCATCATTTCCTCCTGCGTGGCAGTCTCTTTGCCGAATTAATTAATCATATAGCTGCGCCCTGCGTTCATGAAAGCTTCGATGTTCTCGTGCGGTGTCTCCTGAGGCAGATCGCAGCCGGTGCTCAGGACAAAGTTTGGACAGCTTTCCATTTCGTCAAGAAGCGCAGATGTTTCTCTTTCGACTTCTCCAGGATGTCCGCCTAAGATTGATCCGGTCGGACTCAGGTTGCCAATAAATACGATTTCGTTTTGCACTTTTGTCGCTGCCCGCAGCAAATCAACACCCGCTTCAGTAGAGTCGAGACTAATCGCATCGACGGCTGAGCTTGCCATGACCTCAATAAGATGCATTGAATTTCCGCAGACATGATAAACGAACGCAATGTCCGAACGTGAATATTCCGAGGATATCTTTCGGACATACGAACCCGAATATTCTTCAAACTGGGCTGGCCCAAGCATAACTGCGCTCGGTTCGAGAACGCATATCAGCTGCGCACCGGCTTTCACCAGCAGTTGAACGTATTGAGCAATTTTCGCGACAGTCATGTCGCATATTTCATGGAGCATCTCGCAGTTCATCACGGTCGCAATCGCCGCTTCGTCCGCCCCCATCAGAAGTGCAGCAAGCGTGTATGGTCCCGTAACGTAAGCACCTCTAATAATCCCGCCAGGCAGATGCGATGTCATTAATCTCATCGTCTCGACGTATCCAAGCAGCCGCGCGTCGGAGCAAATATCGATCTTCCCGGCCATTTCAAGATCCTCACGAGTGAATTCCCCTTTCACAACCGTAGCCGAATCTTCCTTCGGAAAAATTGTGTAGCGGCCAAGTGCATTCGCTTCCACCGACAAGTCCATCAGGGGAAAAATCACATCCGGGTTAAACGTTTCGACCAATGCTTTAAGTACTCTGAAATGCTCGGCATAGTTCTGCTGGGCAAGTTTTACAGTGGTGCCTGCAAGCTTAACACCCGGGAAACCCATCAGCGGAGCCACCAGGCGGCGACGCTGCGCGTAAGATCCGCGAACCGCGTCAAGAAATGGCTTTGTCACGGAGAACCGAATGTTCCCATATAATTTTCACTTTAGAGATCAATGTTTCCTGACGGCTTCCAAGAATGATTTTATGTTCTCGGTGCTTACTCCCGGCGGCATACCTCCACCGCATGACATTATCACCATGGACTTATCTTTAAGAGATCCGACAAGTTCGCGTGTCTTTGCGGCAACGACTTCCGGAGTTCCGCTCGCAAGCACATCACGTGGCGGAAGATTTCCCACCAGTGCGACTTTGTTTCGCGTCAACTGCCTCAACTCATTCAATGACACCTCAAAGCCCATGTTGAACAGGTTGACTCCCATCTCAGGAAGGAAAGGGGCAGATTCGCGACAAGGTGCATCATTATGAAGAAACCTCACCGAAACGTTCGCGTCGAACAGCTCCTTAAAATACGGGAGACCGAATTGACGAAATTGCTCGGCACCCATGAAGCCGATTATATCGTCGAGAAGAAAGATACCATCGATCGTAGGAAAAGTCTCCATCTGGAGATGGAGCCACTCTTTTAGGTAATCGGTAATTTTCCTGATCAGCAATTCGGCTTTGTCCGGCTGCATCATCATCATTGTCAGGAATTCCGTCGAGCCCATCAGGTAGCTGGCAATATTGAGCGGCCCGCGCGCAACAGCGAATCGAATCTTATGGCCTGCCGCCTCGATTTTCGGCTGAGCAAGCTTCAGCCGGTTTAACATAAACGGCAGCAGACCATCAATCCTCGGATCGGGCGTCGGTAACTCGTCAACATCATCTGCCGAGCGAATCACTTTGTGAGCGAACGGAAACTCGTTGGGTGGGAACGTACCGCGGGCTCCAAATGCCGAAGGCTCAGTGCACATTCCAAACTCCGACCAGAATCCCGGCAGGAACATGACATCCGGAAAATCTGTGATCGCCTTCAGATTAGCTTTCAGCCATAACTCATCGCTGGAGAAATAGTCCAGGATCTTGACGCCATACCAGTTCGGCAGCCACGGACTGTCGATAATGAAAGCAATTGGAAGAGGATCGGAGACTTCACCCTTGATTGTCTTTTTCAATAAATCCCATTGATGGTCTGTCATGCTGCAAGGCCTTTCAACCAAATAGATGCATCAGGGCACACAGTGGCAGTTGACTATGTGCCCGATGTTTCTATGTGGCTCGTCTTTTGATTTGTTGCCGCTGGTCTTTTTGATCTGTATGTGCAATCTTTGACGCCGCACCTATCGCAAATGTAATCCTTTCTCCGGACAAGAGTGCCGACTCCGATGACACCGCTGACCGACTTGATCGGCGACATCAGAGCAGACTCCGAGAGGGTCACCCCGCAGAAATCTTTCGGCAGTAGAGAGAAAAGAAGATGCTGCTCCGACACGGACCAGTTACAGTAGCCCGGACTGTACCTGTTTGTAATCCTCATTCCTTGAGACAACATCCGCTCCCCGATATGATCGTGTAAAAGATTCGTCACCGCCTCGGCTGCAACGGAAGCAGTCGTGTCTGCAATGTACCCCATCGCAGGATCACCATCTTTCATCAATCCTCTGGCCCAGGTTTCCATCGATGAACCGATCGTGCACACGAATACCGCTGCTCTCTCAGATTTCTTGAGTTGGCTCGTGACTATCTTGTCCATCCTGAGAAAATTTCCGCCGACAAGGAGTCCGTCGTAACGACCGGGGGGGCGAGCAACTTCGGTGAGTCTATACCCTGCCTTTATTTCACAGCGACCCTTCAGCTCCAGGAGAGCATCGTCGATCATCCCCGAAAAATGCGGCGGAATCTCGGCATCCATGTAACCGAGAGTGAGTTCAACTTCGCGGCGGGAAATTCGAAGGTCATCGTACTTGATGTGAACTTCAAAAACGTTGCCCTCGATCGCAGTTTCGAGCAGATTCAATATCTCTTCAATTCCTCTGCGATCACACGGATATGTTCAGGCGTCGTTCCACAACACCCACCGATAATGTTTGCTCCACAGTCCGCAAGCTCACGTACTTTTGGAATGATGTCTGCTGGTGTTTCGAGATAAATTGTCCTGCCATCTTTCAGAACAGGCAACCCGGCATTGGCATGGACCAAAATCGGAGTTGCCGGATCGGCACGGCGGATTTCTTTGACGACTTCTACCATCTGGTCGAAGCCGTTGCCGCAGTTTGCGCCGATAATCGAAGCGCCCGCCCCCTTGACTGCACGAACCATCTCTTCAGGTGAAACGCCCATCATAGTCCGATACTCACCGTTGGGCGACCTGTCAAATGTGAATGTGCAGACAACTTCAAGTCCCGTCGACTCCTTAGCAGCGCGAATCGCAAGCACCGCTTCATCGATCGCAGACATCGTCTCGACGACGATCGCATCTACTCCGCCGCGCTTCAGGGCCTCCGCCTGTAGTCTGAAGTCATCATAGACGCTTTCTTGTGTTACCTGTGCCGTCATAAGTATTTCACCTGTGGGGCCAATGGAACCGAGCACAAAATGAGCGGCTCCTGCCGCTTCCCGCGAAATTCTGGCTGCGGCTTCGTTAAGCTCTGCGGCACGATCCTGCAAGTTATAGTGAGAAAGCTTAATCGGCGATCCCCCGAAGCTGTTCGTGAGTACCATGTCCGCCCCGGCATCGACATAAGCTCTGGCAATGGCGAAGACGTCGTCACGATGAGTGACATTCCACAGCTCGGGGCAGTCTCCCGGCTCAAGACCCCGCCCTTGCAACATGGTCCCCCACGCCCCATCGGAAACCAACACTTTCCCTTCTTTCAAAGCGTCAGTCAGAAGTCTCATACTTGACCTGCCGAGTTCAAAAATGCGACCGCGCCCTGTGGATTCGGCGCGTAGCCATCCGCACCCATTTCGTCGGCCGCCTTCTGCGTCAGCGGAGCGCCTCCGACAATCACCCGTGTCGAGGGTAGCTGCGATTTGATGTCCTTTACTATCTTCATCATGTTGGCCATTGTCGTAGTGAGAAGGGCACTCAAGCCGACGACGCAGCCCGGATTCTTGTTGATAGCATCGATGAACTTCTGCGCCTTTACATCGACTCCAAGATCAACGACTTCCCACCCGTTGCCTTCGACAACCATGGCAACAAGGTTTTTGCCGATGTCATGGAGGTCCCCGGCAACAGTCCCGATCACCAACTTCCCCTTGGCCTTGACCGCTCCGGTTTGAAAGTAGGGCTTGAGGTGTGCCATGACAGCGTTCATCGCTTTGGCCGCCATCAGAAGCTCCGGGACAAACACCTCGCTGCGGCTGAACCTCTCACCGATACGCTTCATGCCGTCATTGCAGGCCGACAGTATTTCATCGGGACCGACCCCTGCGCCAAGAGCCTCTTTCGCAAGCTCATCTGCTCCGACCTGACCTTTCATATCATTCGGATAGGGAGAAGATTGGTTCACTTTACCACGTTCTATGCATACTCCAATCTGCTCAACAATTTCATTCACTGTGGGTGCCTCTACGTTTTGTGCTTGACGTGAAAGATTTCGGTTTCAGAGAGCCGGCTTCCCGGCCCCTTTCCTTTTCTTAAGCAAAGTTAAGTCCTGACCACCGCCGAATCAATGTTATCCTGGTCTTGCAATCCCTGTCTCTTTTAGCGGATCAAAGAAGTTAAGGCTTCTGCAGTCGCATGACTGACGGATAGGCACCGACATATTGTTTCTCCGGATCGGGACGGCCGATGATCCTTCGGATTTCTATTGGAGGTGTGATCCCGAGTCTTGCGCCGTCAAACTCAGGCAGCAGTTGAAAGTTACCCAGCTCCAAACTCTTGAAGACGGGTTTGTCATAGTGGGAATAGCATTCACCGCCGGTCTCGAATCCCGGGTAGAGCGCTCGCAGACTCTCCAGCGAATCAACGCCAATCTGGCACTTCTCATTCTTCACAGGACTCCAGAGAATCATCGGATACGGCGAGTCTGCTGCCTCCCGGACGTAGACGTTGTAATTGAGCTGAGCCAGTTGCGAATCGTTCAGCTTCCCACACAGCGAACCGGGTTGCCAGACAAAGAAAAGCGGTCTAATAAAGTCCGCAGCTCCGAAAAGTAGATTGTCGACGAAGGCATGACCCTCGCGTTTTTCAAGATCGGGTCCGGTGGTTGAGTGCCAACCGAACCGATCCCCGGCCGCCGTTCGTCCATTCCGCCCGATACATGCCATGCTGTTCACAAAAGTATTGTGATAAATTTGTGCATTTGAGCTGTTGAGAATCATCATGCCGTGGTCGCAGTTGACGAAGACATTTCCTGCAACTATGACTCCCTTTGATATCTCGAAGAAGAAGCCATTATCGCTCGGCCAGAGCTGGTCGGTCGGAGTCGTTTTCCCGACATGACCCACGTTCTGCACCCAGTTATTGACGAACACTCCATCCGCCTCGCCAACATCGTACCACACACCGTTCGAATTCGGAAGATCGGTTATCAGGTTGTCACGGCATATTACCCTATGACTCTGATTGAATATCTTCACTGCGGCAGGATAGCACCCGCCGATGTTTTCGATGTTGTTCCGCATGAACATATTGCCATCGAGCAATACGTCATTCGAAGCAATGGTGTAGATTCCTTCGGTGCTCGTGTCGCTGATTTTGCAGTGACGGATCGTGAGACTGTCTCCGCGCAAATATGCGGCGACGCGCGAGCAAAACGAGATTGTACAATTATCCAGTGTCGTACCTACGACATCTTTCCCAAATTTCGATTCGTCAGCAACACCTTCCGGCTCGGTGCCTTCAACCTCAAGCGCACGGTAAGCGTATTGTGTGAATGTGATGCCGCGGATGCTATATCCTTCGTGGTCAGACTTCTTGCCGTGGCACTCGCGTGTAGTCCTGATCAACGCTGCATCGAAAGCGGTGATTTCAACCAGATGATTTGTCGGGTCGCTACCGATGTAGATAAGGCTGTCATCGTAATCGATGTAATACGAGCTGCTGTCAACCTCGCCTTCCCACATCACCGACTGAAGAAACTTACCGTCAACAAATACCATATCATTGTTGAAACGGCATAGCGGTGTTTGCTTTCCAAACACATCGCGCTGCCACCAGTCCGCGGGCTCTTGCGGGAAAAGGTGGTTCCACTTTGTGACCCACAGTCCGTTTCCAAGGTTCCGCCAAATCGATACGACAAGAGTCCCCTTGAGTACGGGATGCTCATCACCATACGGCTGAATTGTAATCCCTTGATTCAACACAAGATTTCCGGTTCGGTACGTCCCGCCGCGCATTACGATGGCATCGCCTGTCTTCACTCTTTCCACTGCGGCTTCTATAGTTGTGGGTCTACTAAATGATTCACCCGATTGTGTTGAGTCACCATCGACAGCGACGTAATATATCGAGCCGGCGACTTTGGGCAATTGGTAAGTTTGTCTGACTGGACCGTATGGGCCGCCCGAAGGCTGGGCAGGGGCCGTTTTGAAGCCGAGGAAAATATAGAAGACAGCCATCACTACAGAAAACCGAAAAGGATTTTTCATCTTTTATGCCACCAGTTTATTGTCTTTTTCAAAGAACAGTTCATCCTAATTTGAGACAAATGTAGTCACGCTCGATGGGGCCAAAGTCGCAATGAAGATTCCGCCGTTAACCTGGACAGTCGTTCCTTGTGTACAGTTCTTATCAACCGATGTGACGTAATCTGTGAACGAAACGACTGCTGAATTCGGGATGACAAATCTCTGATTAACCGACGATGAGCCGGTATTCAGCGCAACAATGACCACTTTCGATCCGTTTTTGTAAGCAGTCACGCAAATGTTCGCTTGAGATTGTGCCGAAGTGGAGACGCGATGGAACCCGGGGCGAATGAACCTGGCAAACTGAGACATGACATAGCCTCTTTTCGTGACGACGCCGTCCTCGCCAATTGGACCATAATAGCGGACGATGTACCACCATAGGTATGCGCTCATCTGGACGTTCATACAATCGTTGGTGCTCTTAGCTGTCCCCACGACAGCGGCCCAGCTCGTATCCAGGTCAAGGTACTCCGTCATCCACACCTCCTTACCCATGGCAATGGCGCGCGGATATAGGGAGGGACTGGTGCCGTAGATATGGCCGCCGATAAACGCTACGTTTGCGGCAACGGCTGGATCGCTCAGAGCGGAGTCTGAATATGCGTGATCGAATCTCATAGACTCCGGCAAAAAGACAGGGACGCCGACAGAAGGAGCGTTATTCTTCATAAAGTTGAAAAAACCCGCGGGCGACCAGGAACATGACTCGTAAGTTACGTTGGCATCAGGTTCGTTCTGAACAGAAATGGCATACAAAGGCGCTCCGTTGTTGAACATTGTGTCGGCAAACGATTTCAGAAAGCCGGCGTACGCGGCGTAGGAAGATGCGTTAAGTATTCCTCCAATATTACTCTTGTTGCTTTTCATCCAACGGGGAGGCGTCCACGGAGTTGCGATGATGGTCACTCCCATCGCGGAGGCCGCTTTTGCAGAGGGGAAGTTGATAGCGAACTGAGTCGAGTCGGGTGGAATTCGAAGGCGCATTATCGAAAAGCCGAGCTCGCCCGGACCAGTTCCAAAGGCCGTCTGTATTTCTGAGGGTGTCATATCCGGCCGCCAGCCGACAATGTTGGCAGCGCCAAAGCCTCTGATGATTTGTTGGGTGTTATCCAGATAGATCGTCGTCGAACCATTCGTATCGGGCGGAGCCGTAACAATACTTTTTCTGGAGCAACCAGATATCGCTATCACAAGGCTCAGCACCATTGAAAAGTATTTCATATGATTCCTCGTGATGTATATGACTTCAGCTTGTGGCCTCTTCAACAACAACATTCTCCTCATAGCTCTGAAGAAACCCTCCAACCTCTTACCTTCCCCTGACAACGATGTTCAACTTGGCTTTGACAAAAACAAAACACCCCGACCCGACACACGATGGCCGGGTCGGGATGAACCAAGTAGGAGAACGATTACTTGAGTACAATCATCTTCATTATGGCAGTCATGTTTCCAGTGCTGAGCCGATAGAAATAGACCCCGCTCGGAAACGCGGTCGCGTCGAATGTGACTTGATGACTTCCCGCCTGTTCAGATCCATTTACCAACGTCTTTACTTCCCTACCCAATGCATCATATACTTTCAACGACACAAATCCGGTATTCGGAATTTGAAATTCGATATTACTCATTGGATTGAATGGATTCGGATAATTCTGCCATAGCCTAAATTCTGCAGGCATTTCTTCGTGCTCATTTACATCCGCAGCAATCGAATCCCCGGTAGTAAAACTCACGGGAGCAGAAAAGTCGCCGGTGTCGCTGGGGTTCAATGCAGCAACGTGCCAGTAGTATCGCGTGTTCGCACTTAAACTCG
Organism: Bacteroidota bacterium; assembly: GCA_021818875.1. Lineage (GTDB taxonomy): Bacteria > Bacteroidota > Ignavibacteria > Kryptoniales > JAKASW01 > JAKASW01. The sequence continues at coordinate 40,409 of JAKASW010000001.1, read as the reverse complement.
GTAGTTGCAGCAGGGTATCCGACACGGTGGAGTCTAGGACTACTGTCGAGACCAATTCGTCAGTCCCAACCTGCAAGTGGTAGGACGATGCAGCAATTGAGGAATGCCATAGGAGAACAGGATTGCGCGGACTGCCTGTTGTGCCGGCCGGCGAAACCACTACGGGCTGGAGCAAGTACTTGGCGAGATAGGTACGCAGCCATTGAAGTGCCGGTCGTTCGGTCCCGTCTGTACGAAGCAGGTAACCGTTTGCTTTCCACGTATCGCCCTGGATGTAACCCCACAACGTCATGCCCTTCACTGCAGGGTCTTCCCAGAAAAGAGAAAAGTACGTCTTGTAATTCACCAATTGGGTGCTGTCCTTGGCTTCGTCTATTTCAAACTCAGAAATATAGATTGGCAATCCTGTGGCCGAGGCCAGTCTATCAAGATTGGATTTCAGGGTGCTCACCGGATAAGAATAGACAGGGGACAAACCCGCAGCACTCTTGAATTCAAAATAGTGTCCCTGGATCCCGATTCCATCGATCAGTCCCCTGACCTTCAAAGTATCGATGAGGGCGATATAAGTGTTCGTAACTCCATTGTCATGCAGGATGTTGTAGTCGTTGATAAGAAGCTTTACTCCCGGTGCGCAGGCATGTCTTGCCCATGTGAAGACAGTGACGATCCAATCCCAACCTGTCGCTCCGGATCCACCGAGTGCGCGAATGTAGTTCGCAGTCCCGTTTCTACCGTCAGGTGGAGCATGCAGAGGCTCGTTGACGACGTCGATAAAATCCATCTGCGGATACCGGTGTCCTACGGAATCGATCCACGCTTTGATTGCCGCTCTCTGACTGGCTGAATCAAGAGTAGAAATCCAGCTCGGCTGCTGCTGACCCCAGATCAGATTGTGATCCTTAAATGGAATACCGTTTGTCACCGCGAAGTTGTACAGATCGTCGAGCCCCGTCCAGTTGAAGACACCCCGGTTGTTTTCGACGCTCCCCCATTTCCCGTCATTTCCAGGAGTGACCTGATTCCAATATGCAGGATAGCTCGACGGTATGCGATAGCCCCAGGTAACTGCGTTCCCAAGGAATTTGCTTCTACCGAGTGCTAATTGGCAAAAAGATTCTGAAGGGACGAGAAGCACTGCAAAAAGCATTAGACGAATCGCCACGGTCTGTTGTCCTTGAAACTTCAATGATCCGGGTGTCACGGTAGTCTCCTTAGTCGTAAAGCACACTCGCGGTACGCGCATCGTGGCTCGCGGCGTATTCGATGGATGCCTTGTCATTTGCATCCGGTTCGCCATCTCTTTGAGTGACGAGTTGTAAAAGAATCTTCAAGTTACAGATGGATCTCACTCTCATAGGAATTCGTGGGAAGAAGAAGCATCCCGAGTCGGCCAAATGCCAAATCGGGATGCACCAAGAAGGAGAAGTGACAACTATTTCATGTACAGGAGTTTTTTTACAGCATTGAAATCTGTCGACCCATCGAGACTGCGAGCAATAATCCGGCAGAAGTAAACACCGCTGCTAAAGCCTGACGCGTCCCATGAAACGCTCTGCTCGCTGGGGTGTTGAATACCATCAACCAGCTTCGCTACCTGCCGTCCAAGAACATCGTAGATGAAAAGCTGGACGTAGGATTTTTTGGACAGACCATACCTGATCGTCGTCGTCGGATTAAAGGGGTTGGGACAGTTTTGTTCAAGTCTAAATCCGCTGATCACACTTCCGGGTCTGTCACCTATGGACGTGGTGGTCGTATCCGCAAGCTTAGGATTCTTCAACACAATCCATGGAGTAAGGTCGATATTATACGGACTGGTTCCAAGATACGTATATTGGGTCGAGTCACCGAGAAGAAACTTCTCAACAAATGCCTGGATATCAGGCACCTGGACATCCGGAAGCTGACAATGCGAATGTCCACCAACAATTGAATAGCCGAACCTATCCGGTATCTGGAGACCTTCATAAACTCTCTGGGCAGCGATACTCGCAACGTGACACGAGGGATTCGACAGCCAAGTATAATCGGGATTCGCGGTGACATACAAAGCACGCGGCGCCACCATCGCCATCAATTCATGGTGATCATACGGCAGTCGATAAACTTCGTCTCCGGCAAATTGCTTCAACGAATCTGCAAACCAATCATAACTCGTGTTGTCTATCTCCTCTACGCCGGTACCGGCCGTGGCATGTGAGTAACGCCACGAAGTTGCACCGCCGCCGCCCGACTCCTGGGCAATTGTTAGCGCAATGCGTTCGTCAAACGCTCCAGCAAATAGTGCCAACTTGCCTGCGTAGGAGCATCCGGTAACTGCTATGTGCTTTAAGTCGATGGGAAGCGAGTCCTGTACCAGTTCCAACCCGTCGATTATTCTGCTTACTCCCCATGCCCATGCGCTGTACTGTCCGATGTTGGTTGTATTAAGATTAGGGTAAAGCCTGAAATATGGATCAGTATATTGGAAGTTGTAGTAAGTGGTTACCTGATTGATGTTATACGTAATTTCTGCAATATGGCGATTGCTGAAAATGCTATCGGGGATACTTCCGGTAGGCGTCATAATACCGATCACTGCCGGGAATGGGCCGGTGCCTGACGGTAGAGTAATATGCGACCTCATGGTAAGAGTGCTACCATTCACAGTAACATTGACAACCAGTGTGTCTTGAGAATAGCTGGCAGAAATCGTATCCGGCCGAGGTGGCTTTACTCCGATCTCATAATGTTGGATCTGATAACCTATCTCGGCGCGCCGTGCCTGCCAATCCGAGTAATATTTGATACGTCCGAGCGCACTGTCAGCCCACATGAACGGATCGGGCAATGACTTGTTGACCGGCAATTGGGTGAGAGAAGGAAACTGAGGTTGCAGACAGTTTTCGCCTGTGTTTTCGACATCATAGACAAGGGGAAAGTTTTGTGCTAGTGAAACACTGCAGAGACAAAAGCTCAGTAGAAGCAGAGTATGGATTATTTTAATTCTCATTTTTGCTGACCCTAAGCACCCTTTGGTTCTAGTGGAACTTGCCTGGGAGATGAAGGCTTACCCTCCATCTCCTTCGGCAAGAGGAGTAGGCGAGGTGGCGTCACTTCGCCTACCGGCTAATTATTATTTCATGTACATTAGTTTCTTTACAGCATTGAAGTTCTTGGACCCATCCATGCTTCGTGCCGAGATGCGGCAGAAATAAACGCCACTGCTTAAGCCTTCAGGGTTCCAGACCACAGTTTGCGTGCTGGGCTGTTGTATCCCATCCACCAACCTTGCGACCTGCCGTCCGAGAACATCGTAGATCACGACTTCTACAAATGCGGCCTTCGGCAGATCATAGCTGATCGTCGTCGAAGGGTTGAACGGATTCGGGTAGTTCTGGTGGAGTGCAAACTCCTTTGGAAGGGTACCCGGCACACCGAAGATCCCGGTCACACCAGATCCTGTCTTGAACACGGTTGGACTTGAGAATGCGCCCTCACCGCCCAGGTTGATCGAGCTCAGGCGATAATAGTAAGTCGTAGTTGGTGCCAGTGTGTCGGCTATCTGCACTGACGTGTCAGATATCATCGTCTGGTCGACAACCACATCACCCGAGAAGTCGCTCGCCGTAGCGATTTGCAGATGGTACCACTGTGCATTGACTGCAGGATTCCATGCGAAGACTGTCTGCCTCGGCTGAGCGACCGCAACACCCTTCGGCGAAACTGCGATCGGCGCTGCAGCAACTTCGATGACGCTTGTGAACGAGTCGACAGCGCTGAATGCACTCGCTCCGCCCTGGTTGTAGCACTGTACCTGCCAGTAGTAGTAAACGCGGTTAGTCAGGCCTGATGTAACCGTCCACGATGTATCGTGGCTCGTGGTGTCCACCATAAGTGTCTGCCCGCCGGTAGAGTAAGTCCACAGCTTTACTACATAGTTGCTGTCGCCGGCTTCATGCTTCCACTTCAGTGTAAGTGGATTAACCGGTACGTTTGCCTGGTTGCTGGACGGATAGGCCAGAGTCGGAGTTGCAGGCAAATACATTATAGTAAATGAGTCTACCTGAGACCAGCTTGATGACCCGGCCGGATTGTAGCCTCGAACACGCCAGTAGTACTGTTTGCTAGGTGTCAGAGACTGTGTGACCACCCAAGTCGTATCGAAATCACTCAACGAATCATTCACAATAAACCTGGTCATGGCTACAGTATCTGAAAGTTGGAAATGGTACGTTGAAGCGGTAGGAACGTAGCTGACCACCAACGTAGGCTTGTTGGGCGCAGTTGTCGAATTGTTCACTGGTTTCAATTGCGTCGGCGCTGTTGTGCACGGCGTAACGTTGGTCTGGAAGCTATCGATTGCCGAATATGGGCCAGAAAGCTGATTATTGAAGGCCTGCACGCGCCAGTAGTACTTTGTGGAAAGTCCGAGGCGCACTATCGCGCTCGTGCCGGTTATTCCCTTTACGGCCTTCGCTATACTTGAGAACGAAGCATTCGAAGCAATCTGGACCTGGTAAGTAGTTGTACCCGCTCCCGTCGTAGCAGCGTTCCATGTCAAAGTATCAGTGGAGGAGAGAGCTACGTCGCCAGCTGCCCACGATGGCCTTTTGATCGTCGGTGTCGATGGTATGACCGATCCTTCCTGGATCGTATAGTATTTGTTAACCGCGATTAGATTGTTCGCCGCGCCAAAGCTATACGTATGACTGGTACCATCGGGCCACTGGACATTCACGCTGTCGATCTTTGTGCTGGCACCTAGACCGAAGTTTGCTCTTACTTCGCCACCCATACCTCCGGAACCACCTTCTGCCTTGATCCAGCGGGCCTGCTGCTTCCCTCCGACCCAGACGGTGAACTTAGCTCCAATTGCCGACATATTATGGCCTGTCCCGATTGGAATAAACCCAATCCAATGGTTGCTATTGCCGGCGTTTTTCTGCATGACAGAAGTGCCACCGGTATACATGAATATGTCGAGGAAGCCGTCGCCATTGTAATCAACGAATTGTCCGGCTCGCTGCCCGCCTGCCGTTATACCGTCCTGGACCGCAACATCAGTGAATGTACCATCACCGTTGTTTCTGTACAAGTGTTGGGCTCCAAAGGTCCCGCTCGTGTATATATCCGCCAGTCCGTCATTGTTGTAGTCTCCAATGTCGATCCCGCGCTGGTTAGTAGCCTGCACGATCCCATTGTTGGCAACGACGTGCACTCCGTCCCACTTGTAGGTAAAGGTACCGTCTCCCTTTCCATAAAGAATAACATCGGCAACGTAATTCCCATTGCCGTCGAGGTTGTCGGTTCCACCAAGCGCGTTAAGGAATAGATCAGGGATACCATCGTTGTTGAGATCCCCCCACTGACTGCCGATGGCGGTGAAGTGACGCACAGTGTCGTCGACGACAATACCCGTATCTCCGGTCGTGCTCACCGCACCTCCTGCCCCAATCGAATAGATAGGGCGCCCGAGGGATGCTGCGGTCGGTATTATGAATTTGCCCGTCCCATCGTTCAAGAACAGGACGGTTCCTTTTCTTGCACCCGACGAACCGGTGTCAATTCTGGCAAACCCACATCGGAAACTCGGCATCAACAAATCCTGGTAGCCGTCATTATTCGCATCCAGGAAGCGCACATCCCAGGATTCAAACGAAAGCGAAGTATCTATGGCAGCACTGGAGATCGATCCTCCGGTCGGGGATACGAGAGTGATATCGTCGGCATACCAGATAGTGGTATCTCCGGCAGCCCCAACGTTGCCCGTGCCTGCACAGTTTATTCCGAAGGCAATAAATACAGTCCCGCTGTAGCTCCTGGTATTGGTAATGTTAACGGTGTCAATTTCCCAACCGTTGGAGCCCATAGCAGCGCGATTCCATGAGCCAATTTGATTGGCAGAATTATTAAATGCCTGAGCTGTCGGCATCGACTGATAAGCCTCAACGACAATATTCTTATAACCCACATCTCCTTGGGCCCAGTCACCTTTGAACATGAACGAAGTATAATCAGCCAGCGTCTTGCCAGAAGGCAAAGTAAATTCGAGCACTGGGGCTGCATTGTAGTTATGTACTACATTTTTCAGAACGTGGTTCGTCCCACCAGTGGGATCCAAAGCAACTGTGGATTGAATGTCCGTCGCAGACCAACCGATAGTCGGAAAGGCATACCCAACGTTTTGGCTTTCAAAATCCATGGTAAGGTTTGAGGAGGATGCTCCTCCACCTGCTCGCCTACCTATGTTAGTAAAGCCGTTCGGGCCTCCTTTAAGCAGCCACATACCTCCGCCGCCCGCCGCCGACGCGTTGCCTGCGATGCCTGTAAAGGTTCCGGGCCAGCAGATGCTAAGGTAATTGCTGTGATCGATCGGTGCCGCCGCGGCGCCTTCGAATACTTCGCCGGTGACTCCCGCCGTCCCAAGATCACCGGTCCCGGTTGGAGGAATAAATACTCCGTTTTGATTATAGAACAAGCCTGACGAAGGAGTCCCGCCATTAGTTGTAAACAAATCAGGGACACCATCACCATTGAAATCGGCTAACAAAAGCCCGACTGAATTGGTGTTGAGCGAAATATTTACAGTGGCAGATGCATCCTGAGCAAATGAGGTGGTGCTGTTGTAGATCATATTATTGGACGGAATAAAGACATCCAGATTACCATCCTTATTCACATCCGCCCATGCAAAGCCGCCGTTTGCCGCACCTGACGACGGGGTTATTGCCGGGCCTGGAGAATACGTCACTTCCTGTGCCATCGATGCACTCAATCCCAGCAGGAGCAGGAAAACTCCGGCCGTGAGTGAGCGTAAAAAAGTTTTCATGATTCCTCCAAAGATTTTTGTTAATCGGAGCAATTACTGTATAGACTGGAATGAACCAGGAAAAAACTCCGTTAACTATTTCATAGGTTTTAACTACAAAGCAGAACCCTGAGCGGACTTACATATAATGAACTCAACCACCTCCTTTGATGGTACAACAGGCGAGGTTCAAGTGCCTTCACGCCGGGAATTCATCAACGTGAGTTTCGGCGCGCAGCCATGACCTCGCTCCGTTACTCAAGATTTATTTCATCAGCACTAACTTCTTTGCAATTGAAACATTGCCAGCCTGCAGGCGGTAGAAATAGACTCCGCTTGCAAGTCTGCTCCCGTCAAATGTCGCGGTGTAACTTCCCGCGTGCTGGATGCCCGAGAAGAGGGTTGCCACTTCCTGCCCGAGAATGTTGTACACTTTCAGCGTGACGAAACCGTTCTTCGGTACAGAATACTCAATCTGAGTTGCGGGATTGAACGGATTCGGATAGTTCTGAGAGAGTGTGTACTCGGCCGGGATTACACCGCCCCGTTCCTTGACTGCCGTAATATTTCCCGTATTCAGCCATGTAGCAATTTTCTCGCGCTCAGCGGCCGACTGTGCTTGCCATGACGTATAGTAGTTTGTCGCAGAAAGTGTTCCCCACCAGTGGTAGAGATCGCCAAGCGGGAGACCTCCCATGGCGGCGGTCATCAATGTGGAATTGCTGTAAGACAGATCTTCATTCATCGGCCAAATCTGCTGCACGTCAGATGTCGGGTCGTATGCCCAGCTGACATTTGCTCCCGTTGCCCATCTCCCCATCAAGAAGGCTTTTAAACTGTCGGCGTTAGATGGAGGAAGAATGAAACCGGGATCGGCACCGCCCGTGTACGAAGCGTAAGAGGTATTATTGTTAGTGGTGGTAGCCGTATCGAGCGGATAAAGATTGACCGCGTTTATGTACGGCCAGAGTTTCTTTCCTGTCGAGGAATCGATTCCGCCAAAGAAACGGTACGTCTTTGCGCTCATTGCAGGCATTACATTGAACTTGTTAGCCGCGCCGGCGGTATCGTTCACAGGGTTGCTGGCCAGGTAATTGATGTACCATTTCTCGTATCCGTAACTGTCATTAGCAAAAAGAATATGACGTTGGAGATTAACGGGGGCAGTCGACGAATCCGTGAATGGCACAGGAAACCCGGCCGTTGCAGCGCTATCGATGTTTACCATCCCTCCGACAGGGACCATGTTGGTGCCGTCTGCGGAAGGCTGGTCTCCAAACAGATAGGAGTTAGCAAACACGCAATTTGTCACTGAGAGATTCCACCAGTAAGAAGATTCCAGCGTGTACATCATGGTGTTGAAAAGAGTGCAGTGATTGAACGACACATAATCAGCATACTCGGGTGCTTCCTGCATGTAACCATATCCCACGTTCGCTATCGTGCAATTCTCAAAAATGAGCGAGTCGGTGTGCCATGTTGTACTCTGGTAAGTCCATGATACCGGTCTGCCATAATAACGGTAGTGTGAATCCGTCAAATTACGGAAATAAGTATTGGTGATATTTCCGCGGAAATGTCTGCAAGACGGCTCAATTGCCCCTCCGCCGTTACCGATGTTGTTGTAATCTATTATGCACCCGTCCATATCGAGATGCTCGCCTTTTCCGCTCAGGTTTGCAAGAGAATCGTCCTCAAGCACGATGCTCGACCCGACCTGCGATCCGATCGAAGTCGCTGATAGAACCCAAACATTCTTCATCGTAAGATCGCCGTAGCAGTCGAAACTATAAGTAGTACTTACACCGCCGCTACTGCTCCATGCTATCTGCGGCAAAGATTCACCCTGCGTACCACCGGGGGTCGGGCCATACAGGTAAAGATGCGAGTGCGGAGGCGTCGTAATCGTACCAGTAAGGATGTAATAGCCGTTCGGTTGTAACATGAAGACGGTATTCGATAAGTTGTTGGTATGATTCAGCGAATCCGACAGGATGATGTTGCCAATCGCATTGTTGAGATTCCCTTCGGTGCTGGTGGTCAGGTCGCTGGTTACTACCAGGGTGTCTGTCTGGGCAGACAGCGACGCCGGTATCATAACTGCCGCGATAAGCAGCAACCACAAAAAATGTCTCATTTTACTTCTCCTTATTTATGGTTTCTTGATCCAACTAAAACGTCCACAATTTGAAGCCTTTTGAGAGTCAAGAAGACTGCTCGTTGACCCCCGCACGGGTGATTGACCATTCACAGGGTATATCTAATTCCTAAGTCGGCGGTTAGGCCGTAGTACTGTTCAGAAGTAAACCCTCTGATTGCATTCTCGATGGAGATGTTTGGTTCACCGTTGAGATTAGTGCTGTCGAAGTACAACTCAAGTCCTTTCCACGGGAGAAGCTGTCTCGCCGAAAAATCCATGCGGAAGTAGTCCTGGGAGAATCCATCCTGCTCGGGATAATTGCCGACGGCCGTGACGGAGTTTCCCTGGAAAACAAAGGACAATCGTGCAGAGAACCCTTCGAAATCATACCCGAAGTAAGTATTCAAAATATCATTGGGCTGATAGAGCAAGCGACCGGCCCGCGTGCTGTCGGTGTAGTTTGTTACTACGCCTCTTGCCCCGGTTACATTGAAATATGGATATCTCGTCTTCGACCAGATATGAGTATAATTGATTCCAAATACTATCCCATTGAAGGGGTTAGGCAAATACCAGAATCGTGTTTCAAAATCTGTCTCGATTCCCCTAATGTAAGCTATGTACCGGCTGTTGATGAAAGTGTTTAAGGTGGCACCTGCATCGGCACTCGTTAAGGCGGGGCTGCCTCCCAACATGAACGAGTTCAAAGAATCGAGGCCGGTGATCCCAAACTTATCGTAGACGCTCTTGCTATAAAGCTGATACTCGGCGGCATAGGCGAAGTTTTTTATCTCCTTGTAGAAGCCGCCTATGGACAAAAGGCCCAAATCGTTGCTGTGGAAAGTGAGTTCCAGATCATGGTTGTATGCCTGGGCCGGTTTAAGACCGGGGTTTCCAGCCCAGAGCTGGTGGGGTGAATCGGCCGAGACATTGAAATGGGGAGAGAGCTGGGAGTAGTCCGGTCGTGCCAGTGTCTGGGTATACGAATATCGGACGTCTGCCCACTCGGTAACATCATACCGCGCCTGTACCATGGGGAGCCAGAAATGGTTCTCCGGATAAACCGTCGCAGGGAAAAACTTTTGAGATACAGGATTGCGCTCATCCATTAAGTTGAACGCGGAGTACATGCCTTTGTCTTCTTCATAACGTGCGCCACCAACCACCATGAAATCAGGGCCGAGATCCAGTTCCGACATCAGATATGCAGCATAGTATCTCTCGATATAATGATAATTATTCGGCAGGTTCTGATAGGGCCCGTCGAACCATCCTCCGATTGAGTTATATGCCCTGAGTGCAGGATTCTGGCTTATGTAATTCATCATCCAATTAAGGGATGATGGATTAGCCGCCCAATATATGCTTCCGAATTTGTTGCCCAAGAAGCTATTTAGCAGCTTCGAATCGCTCGAAGTGAAGTTAGACGCCAGCAATTGATTAGTAATGCCGAATTGAAGATTGGGATAATACCTCAAGAGTGAATCCACTACCGCTCTGTTTATGTCGTTGGCAGTGGTTCCACTTCCACGGTTGATCGATATGTAAGGTGTACTCTGAGCATTTGCATGAAAGTTGTACCTGTATTCTCCACCAAACTTAAAATACCCGGAAACTACGGAACCGACATTCAGTGGAATCCTAAAGTCACCTTTGTAGACCTGATCGTTCTCGTGGTAATCGGAAAGGAAGAGGCTTGTTGAGCCCAGCAAGGTCGTGTCACCCGGAGCGTTGTAATTTACCAGATGCGTCAACTGCTCCGGAACGATGTTAGTATCACCGGTGGTAAAACCCTTCATAGCGCCGTTTTGGAAAAACGAATAGAAAGGCGACGTGGGAAGGTGATTTCTCGAATAGGTATTAGCAGCGATGATATCTGCCGTCATGAATCCAAAGTCGTTTGTAACTTCCACTGAATTGACCGCAAGATCAGTATTGCTGCTTCCTGCTCTATACTGAAAGCCGAGGCTCTTGTTAGTGACATCGCTGCGATAATTAAGAATCGTATTATAATCCTGATAATTCGAATTCAAACGGCTGAACATATTGATCGATCTTATCGAGCCTGAAGGAAGCCTGTAATCGAGTATCAAATTGCCGCCGTATCGATTCCTGGTCTCAATATGCCGATTGAGGGTAACGTTGTTCACTATCACGGTCCTGTAGCCGTTAGGGTTCACGGTTGAGCCGGCAGTTACATAGCCTGCGTTCATGTTATCTGCGCTGCGGTCATATCGTTCCGCATCCCCAAGGATATACACACCCAAATGATCATCAAAGAACCGATTGCTGACCGATGCTACAGCACGATAGTTGCCGTAGGTGTTGCTCTTCTGAGTATAACCAGACTGCCAAAGTACATCTCCGTGAAAGCCTGACGGTGCTTCTCTCAAGCTCATATTCACATATCCACCAATGGCATTAGCCTCCATGTCCGGCGTCAGTGTTTTATAGACTTCGATCGATTTGATCATGTATGGAGTTACCATGGTGAGATCGACGCTTCTATCGTCGGTTACCGAACCAGACGTTAGACCTGCGAGGGAGGTGGCACCTATCTGCGAGCTTCCGGTTGATGCGAGCGTGATTCCGCTGACCGCAACCTCGTTGTATTGAGGCGCGAGGCCTCTGATAACGACTTTGTTCGCTTCACCGGAACTCATCAGGACTGACACACCGGGGAGTCGGCTTATCGCCTGTGCCGCGTTAAAATCTGGCAGCTCCTGTATCTTTGCTGAAGATACCACGTTTACGATCTTGTTGGAGCTGAGTTGTTGATTGATGGCCTGGATTTGACCTTGAGCCTGGGCAGTCACGATAACCGCCTTTCCCTGCACCGCCGTCGGCTCAAGATAAAAGTCTTTGCTGATCGTTTGTCCCTGGACTATGTTTACCGCCTCCTTCGAATCTACGTAACCGACATAGGTAACCACTATAGTCTGCACGCCTTCCGGGGCGTTGTCGATCACGAAATTGCCGTTCAAATCCGTCGACGCACCTATGCTTGTCCCTTTCACAAGCACAGTCGCACCCGGCAGGGCTTCTTTTGTTTGCCTGTCGAAAACTCTTCCCTTCATTCTTCCGGTGCCCGCTGCAAATCCGGATTGAACCGCAAAGAGAAAGAAGACAACCAGGAATGTAAATCCTTTTGCCAGCAAGTAGCTGTCGTTCCTCGACATATTTCTCTCCCTATTTTTGAGTTACTGCTGAAAACCGTTTAGAACAAAATCTTATGCGCCAACGACTTCTGAATTGTCTCATGTGTATTCGAAGTTTTTTCTCCGTTCTGCCAATTCGTCTTGTATCTGAAGATTGAGTTTCTTGCCGATGCCGTAAAAGAGAATTGCGACCACGCCTGCAAAGAAAGTCATTGCAGGATATACGCTGGCAGCCATTCGAATCCCGAAGAGCGCATGTATTGACTGCACGGCATTCGGGACGTAATCGTAGCCCGCCAGTATCCAGCCGCAGATTGCACCGCCCAAACCGAGGCCTGCTTTCAACGCGAAGACAATCCCGGCGAACACGAGACCGGTCGCACGCGTTTTCGTTTTCCACTCGGAGTAATCGGCCACATCCGCCATCATGGCCCACAAGAGAGGAATCGTCGGGCCGTACGACAGCGACTTGAGGATGTTAAGAAGAAATGCAAATCCGATAGCGTTCGCGGGCACCGTAATGAACAGCGCCGTAAAAACAGCGGTGAAGAAAAGGCCCACCGTGAATACTGCTTTCTTGCCGAACCGTATTGCGAGAGCTGTAGATGTAAGCACTCCGAGAATATTCATCAGCATGCCGGCCATATTGAAAAGGCTGAACCCAACTGAAGAGACGTTGCTTCCATCTTTCGCAACAATGAGTCCGAAAGTATTCAGGAATCCGTGCCATATCCCACCACTTTCCGCGCCGCCTTTTGCAAGGCCCATGGACTGAAGAAAATTATAGAGAGCGTTCTTATCGACATAGTAACTGAAGAAGTAGAAGGAGCCGCTCCCCCACATGGCTAGAGTTATGAAGACGAATAGGGTTGCGACAAACATCGTAATCCATGGTCCGGTCTTCAGGAGTCCGAGCAGATCCTTTTTCGGGGAAGACTGTTGCTTAGGATCGGGCTTGATGCGCTCCCTTACGCTGAAGAATGTGACGACGAAGCAAACCACCATAACGATTCCGAACAACCCGATCGTCGTCGTCCATCCTTTCTCGGCATTGCCTGCCCCGAATTTGTTGACAAGTGGCAGCGTTAATCCCTGAACCAGAAATGCCGCCGCCATGGAGAAGAAAAACCGGAAGGAGGAGAGCGAGGTTCTTTCATTCACATCGCCCGTGATCACTCCGTTGAGAGCGGAGTAAGGAGTATTGTTAACTGAGTAAAACGTCATCAGCAGGATATAAGTGGCATACGCGTAGATTATCTTTCCCGCACCACCGAAATGCGGGGTGGTAAATGCAAGGACGAATAGACCAGCGAATGGCACAGCCGACCACAGGACCCACGGGCGAAACTTACCCCATCTCGTTTCGGTCCGATCTGCCATGACCCCTATGAGAGGATCAAAGATAGCGTCCCAGAACCGACCAACCAGCAGGAGAACACCGGCCGCGGCAGCGCCGAGTCCGAAAACGTCGGTGTAGAACCCTAACTGGAAAATCAGCATCGTCTGGAAGACGAAGTTTGCAGCGCCGTCGCCGAAGCCGTAGCCGATTTTCTCTCTGACTGAAAGTTTTGTAATAGTTGTGCCGGAGACTGCGCCTCCCATAGCACTTGCCTTGACTGCAACCCGTTCTGCTTTTTCCATTTACATAACCCTCAGAATCGTCTTCAACAGATCCTCATCTCTCGAAGAGCTGCCAACCATGATCTCGAAGTCCCCCGGTTCGACTACGTGCTTGCGTTCGATGTTCGTAAATGCCAGGTGCTCGGGCAGAATGGCCAGCGTAACCGTTCTGCTATCGCCCGGATCTAGCCACACTCTCTCGAAACCCTTCAGCTCTTTGACCGGACGGGTTACCGAGCTCGATACATCGTGAATGTACATCTGTACCACTTCTGATCCCGCTCTGTTCCCGGTATTTTTCAGATCGATTGAGATACTTGTCGGCTCGTCTCTGTTAATTTTAGTCTTCGACAGTGTGAGGTTACGAAACTCGAACGAGGTATAGCTCAACCCGTATCCAAACTGGTACAGGGGACTAATTTGGTCGTCGAGGAATCCACGGCGAGCGGAGGGCTTGTAATTGTAAAAGCTCGGTATGTGTCCGACTGAACGGGGAATCGATATCGGTAATTTGCCACCCGGGTTGTAATCCCCGAAAAGGACGTCCGCAATCGCCCGGCCGGTCTCTTGTCCAAGATACCAGCATTCCAGTATCGCGTTCATGCGGGAATTGATCGAGCTGATCGATACAGGTCGTCCGTTGAAGAGGACCAGAACAACCGGCTTCCCTACTGACAAGATTGCCTCCGCAAGCTCCTTCTGCCGTCCAAACAGATCCAGGCTCGTCCTGTCTCCAAGATGGATTTTGCTCCAGGCTTCCCGCGACGTTTGTTCGTTGCCTCCAAGGACAAGAACAACAACATCGGAGTCTTGTGATATCTCGACAGCGTCGCGAATCGACTTCCTGTCCTCGTCCGGATCAGGAAATGTGACTGCATCATCGTTCCAGCTTCCTCCGACAGTTATTTTGCAGCCCTCGCTGTACTTGACATTAATGAGACGACCCGCCTTTTCCTTTATTCCTTCGAGCACCGTGGTATAATACCTGGGTTGACCGCTGTAGCCACCGAGCAGCCTTCTGTCGGCATTCGGTCCTATCACCGCTATGGTATCACCTTTCTGTATCTGTAGAGGAAGCAAATTTTGCTCATTTCTCAGAAGCGTAATGGTTTCATGTGCGGCCTGAAGCGCCAGCTTCCGCTCTTCCTCCAGCCTCGCTTCATTCTGAGTTAACCCCGGATCGACATAGGGATCTTCGAACAAGCCAAATTCAAATTTCTGCCTTAATACCACAGCGACTAAATCATCAACCACTTTCTCGTCAAGCACCCCGTCGCGCACGAGATCGGCGACCCCTGGATAGCAATCGGGATCCGGCAGCTCAACATTTACTCCTGAGTTCACCGCGAGGGCCGCTGCTTCGTTCTTGTCGTTTGCGACCCTGTGACCGTGCGTCTCTTCCCTCGTGTCGAGTTCGGTAATCGCGTAGTAGTCGGATACTACTGTACCATCAAAGCCCCACTCTCTTCTCAGGACATCCCTGAGAAGCCACTTGTTCGCATGTGAGGGAACTCCGTCAATCTCATTATATGATGCCATTACACTTTGCGGCCTACACCTCCCGATCACTTCCTGGAACGGAAAAAGAAAAACATCACGCAACAACCTCTCAGAGACATTCACAGGCCCGCAGTTAGATCCCGATTCCGGCTGTCCGTGTGCAGCAAAATGCTTGAGCGTCGCCATTATATGCTTCTTGTCTTTGAAATCCCCGTTGCCCTGGAATCCCTCCACGGCAGCGATCCCCATCCTCGAAATGAGATAGGGGTCCTCACCGAAAGTCTCCTCTACTCTTCCCCATCTTGGCTCGCGCGCCACATCCAGTACCGGTGTAAGAGCCTGATGGACTCCGCGGCTCCGTGCATCCTCCGCAATCGAGGAGTATATCTTTTCGACAATCTCCGGATCAAACGTGGACGCAAGTCCTATCGGCTGAGGATAGCTTGTTGCGTGCTTCGCGACCAACCCGTGCAGACACTCTTCATGAAACACAACCGGTATTCCGAGGCGCGTCTGCTCGACGAAGAATTTTTGGATCTCGTTTGCCAGATTCGCCATCTCAAGCGGCCCCAATCCACCACACGAGTCGCTGAGTCTTCCTATCTGTCCGATTCCATCTTTAAGAAGACTCCTCATCTTCTCCGAACTCAGTTCCCCGTCTCGATCAAAGAGCATTAGTTTTTTCTGCCCCCAGATGCAGAGCATCTGTGCCACCTTCTCTTCGATAGTCATTCGACCGAGAAGATCGCCGGCCCGCTCCTCCGGAGAAAACCGCTGGTCCCTGTAACGAGGAATCTTTTCTGACTCTAATGTCTCAGCCGCAGGAAGATTATAAATCATATCAAGTTCCCAGGTCAAAATGCTTTACGCCGCGGCGCAACCGAAGGTTGCCCCGGCTCATCAATACTCGATAATGACGATTGGAGCTTGTGGTACTATAGGGGAAGGAGACTTTTCAGTCCCAACTTGGTAAGGGAGTCAATGCACGACTATTGCGGAAATTCGCTCTTGCAGAATCTGGCATCTGCATACGATTGCTTTCTTAAAGAGCAACTGTATCGTGATCGCGAAAACCGTCCGGCTCCCTGCATTCACAACCGGCACCCTAATGCCTTTCGGTTCATATTTATCTGAACCGTTTCAATGTTAATAGAACTGATTCTAAATGTCAAGAACAAAATTGCATCCGTGGCGCGGCCTCGCTTGCAGCCGGCGCCCAACTCAACATGTTCTCAGATAAGATGGGAAGCAGGATGTCTGAATCGCCAAAACGGTCTCATGGCTTCGCCCTTTCTCAAGGCATCCATGCTCCTGCAGGACATTTCCACGCGTTAGTCGGAAGGATAATCAGTGCCGCGAATTAATTACCACTCTTTTTGAGCTCTCACTATTTGACTGGATGTGAAGCGACATATTCTTGCATCCATTTCAGAGCAGGTCTTTCTGATCCGTCCTTTCTGACAAGGTAACCCTCGGGCCTCCACATCGTCCCCTGTATGTACCCCCACAGTGTTATTCCCTTTACGGTGGGGTCGTTCCAGAAAAGAGGGAATTGCTGTTTGTAGATCTCAAGCTGCTTGGCACTGTTCTCTTCGTTCACGTCATACTCCGAGATGTAGATCGGCAGACACGTGGCGGCGAGCAATCTCAGATTAGAGGCTATCGTATCCGCGTTGACTCTTTCCATAAAATGTCCCTGGCAGCCGATGCCGTCGATCAGGTGACGCTTCTTGAGGATGTCGATTATGCTTATGTATTTCTCCGTCATATCGCGGCTTCGAAGTATGTTGTACTCGTTAAGCAGGAGTTTCGAATTGGGAAACGCTTTCCTCGCTTCTTCATATGACCATACGACCCAGTCCCAACCAGTTTTGCCGTCGCCTCCGATGGCATTCTTGTATGCCGGCGGATGTTGGATAGGCTCGTTTACAACATCGACCATGGCCGCTTTAGGAAATTTCCTACCTGCTTCGCTTATCCATAGTTCAACCATCTTCTTTTGTTTTTCGGGCGGAAGGCCCGCGATCCATGTGGGCTGCTGATTTCCCCAGACAAGATTGTGGAACTTGAACGGAAAATGGTGCGAAAGGGCATAATCGTAAATCGAATCGAGCGGTGTCCAGTCCCACTTCGCGGGATTCTCGCTGACTCCCACGTTTCCCCATTTCCCCGCGTTCTCTGGCGTAACCTGGTCCCAGTATTTAGCGAAGTTAGAAGGGATGTAGGCGCCGATGACATTGCCGATGAATTTAGATTGACCTTTTGCAATTTGAGAGAAGGACCGTTCCGGCAAAATCAGAGCAGCCATGATAATAAGGAAACTAAAAACTTCTTGATGATATAGTAACTTCTTCGACGCATTTGATAACATTGTCTATTTTCCTTTTCGATTTTGATATAACGAAATCACGTGCTTTTTCGAATGTATGGCCTGCACGAAAAAAGCGGAGCCTATTTTATTAGCAACATCTTCCTCACCGCCGAATGCCCATCCGCCCTGAGCATGCAGAAATATACTCCGCTGGCAAAGCGCGAGCCGTTAAACTGAACTTCGTGGTCCCCCGTGCTTTCCTTGCCGTCTGCTAGCGTCGCCACTTGTCTTCCCAGCACATCATACACTTTCAAGGTGACGTTGCTGACCGTCGACAGATGATAGCCAATAGCTGCTGTTGGATTGAACGGGTTCGGGTAATTCTGCTCAAGCTCAAACCGCTCAGGGACACAACCGTATTCATTCACCGGCGTGGTTTCTGGATGAGAGCTATCAGTGAATATGAGCCACTCGATGTTGAAAAGATGGCCGGCCCCACTTCCTGTGAACTTCAGATATACATCATGGCTTCCGGAGACCGGCTTGAGTACAGGAGTCGTAATCGTATCGTATGTATCCCAGCTCCCGGTGTTACCGATGCTGCACTCGGCGATTTCCGTGCCAGTATCCAACGAATCAAGCCACACCTGGACCGTTCCACCACCTGTAGCGCACGAGGCAACCAGTTGAAGAGAATCCGGCCGCATCGGATATTCCGTCGAGCCACCGAACTCCACACCGGCATACATCGCCCAGTTGTTATTGTGGGCTGACAGAGAACTTATTCCGCCTACGGCCGGCGATGTCGTGGTACCATACTGGTTGGCCGGGCATTGGGCCAGGATCGGAGTGTAAGCATCGCGATAGATGTAGAAATCAAATTCCGCCGGACTTCCCTGGACAAACAGACCCTGACGGTTACCGGTCCATGAGTTATAGTTAGTCTGCAGATCGTCCATGTCTGCAACGTTAATGCTGCTTCCGACTTTGATCCAGTTATAACCATTCAAGCTGCAGAAGCCTATCAGCACGTGATTCATACGGATCAACTTGAGCCACAAAGTGCTGTCGGTTGCTGTCGCGGGACTGCTGACCTGATAGTATGTCGTTCCGCCGGTGGTATCATAACTGAAGGCGACAATCTTTCTTCCGGAACTATCGACGGAGCTATAAATCTTCGCAAACTTTGTCTCGTTGCCGTTAAAGATCCAGATGCCGGCCTCATCGGTGACGGATCGCGGATGAAAATCCAATCTGGTGATCAGGGAGTAATTGTGCTCTGCATCGGTCTTGATCACAGTGTTGTACAGCCTGCCACGCGGTGAAAGCGTCAGCCAACCGGGTCGTGAGGTGAGTGACCAGGTATTCGAGGCGGTGTAACCGAGAAACGACCATTCGGGATTCAACGTATCTGAATCGAAGAAATCAGAATGCGGCACCATCCATGGTATGCCGCTGCTCGGAAGCTTCGGGGCCACCGCAGGAGAGTTGTCAGGGTAATGCGCAGTCGGGATGTTAGCAGCATTGTACGTAACCTGGCACAACTGCCCCTGCCGTCCCTGTCCCCACCATTCGTTATTGTTCGCCGTTTCCCATCCGGGAGTCAGTACCCAATATGTGCTGTCTCCGGCCGAAACCACGGCCGAGCAATGGTTGGGTGTAACAAACAATGAAGTGCCGGCAGACTGGCCGAAAAAGGGAACCGGCCTCGACCAGGCCGACGAATCAGCTGTAAGAGTATCGCTCCTCATAACCCATTCTCCGCCATAGACATTTCCCGCAAAGGCGTAATAATAGTAGCCGTCGTGTTTCCACATCACCGGCCCTTCTGCCCAACTGTACGGATACGAGGGTGGAGGATTCAACCATGTTAAATTCAAAACCTTCCCGCTCGGCTGACCGTTACTGCCAAGTTGAACTACCCAGTTGTTCGGCTGTCCATTCTTCACGACCAGATACCAGGTGCTATCGCTATCGATAAAGATCGAATTGTCATAACCGAGGCCGGGGACACCCGCGGGTGTGTTCATCACTGTCGGTATGGACCACGGTCCAGTCACAGTGTCTGCGCTGACGAAGCACATCCCATTGTTAGATTTGAAAAAAAACCACCACTTGCCGTCGTGAAAGACCACCTGTCCTCCCCAGCACCCGCCGGCAGGTGCGTTGCCGTATCCTGACCATGACGCGTTGACCGGCTGGGCAATAGCTTCCCAGTGTACCAGGTCGGTGGAATAATAAATCACCGGCGTCGGATTGAATGAAGAACCGGTAGTGTAGTAGCCGGTCCCAACTTTAGTCACAGTGCAATCGGCATGGTCACCGGGAACGACAGGATTCACATACGTTTGAAACGAAAGAGACTGGGCAAAAGCGAGGTTAGTTAAAACGAAAATCCATGCTGAAGATCCAAACAGCTTAAGCATCTATTTCCTTTCGTCGAAGGGCTACCAGAGCATCCTGAGGTTCATCTCTCGCACGAGCACCCGTGCCATCTTCCATGCACCTTCGATGTTTGGGTGTTCGTTGAGGCCAAGGTCTTTCAGCGTTATGTTAATCCTACTCGAATCCATATTAACGAAGAAGACGTCTTTGTTCCGACCTTCTTTTTCTTGTTGCAGATTGACGACTTCCTTTACGTACTCGAAACAAGGCTCACCGATCATCGGACCACAACAGCAGAAAAGAGTCACTCCAGGATATAACGAACGGACATGATCGATCAGCCGACCGTACGCGTTCACGAATACTGCGGAATCCGGATATGGGTGAGTCGAGAAATCGTTCGTACCGAGATTGATTACGACGGCCTGAGGAATCCAATTTTTGAAATTCCATTTCAACGTCGAATCAGTAGCCAGAGTCCGATCATAGAAGGCAGGCATCGGGTCACGGGAGACCCTATTGCTGTCCCCGTAATTCCGAACGACGCCTCTTCCTGACCATGAAATCAACGAATAATCTGCGTGAAGCTCCCTTCCGGTGATAGAAGCAAACGACAGACATGCATCTTCAGTAGATCCCTGAAAGTAATGGTCCGATGAGTCCGCCTCATTTCCATAACCGGATGTTATGGAATTCCCTACGAACTCGATTCGCCTGTCCGGACGCCGAGGCATCGGCAGAAGAGTCTTCCCCTTATCAAGAATAAATCCCATGAACACGCCGGCTCCGACGAGGGCTTCGGTTCGCTTCTGTACCATGATAGCATGTGAAACCGAATCGGATAATCCCGATGCAACTCTGTAGATCGAATCCGCGCTATCTGTGTGGAGTATGATCGGCGCATGATCATCGATTACCACATCATAGTAATCGGTGCTGTCTTTCAGCCGGAGTGAGCAGCTCGTCCCTTCGAATTTTGCACAGATGTAAACGCCTGCCCAGTCAAAGACGACTCTCTGCGGATTTGAAAAATCGAATCGCCCGATGTATTGAATGTACGGATTATCGGCATCGATAATTCCTGTGCTTTTCACTTCCGGTTTTGTAATGAAGAAAGAGCAGCCGCTTAATTGGAGGAGCACAACAAATAGCAGAGAGAGACCCGGTACAAACTCCTTGCGGAGCCTGATTCTCCCTGGCGATTTCAATGCCCTCATTCTGCCGGACTGATTTTCAATAACCTCGCTCCATGATCCCTCACCCAAAGCGATACTCGATTCCTGAATTCTCCGATATCCTTCTTCGCCCACAGGTCGCGAACCCGGCACAGTCCTTTCAGACCGAGATGCGCAAGCGTCACAGAAATCCTGACTGAATCCTTCGGTGAAGAACCCGTCGGACTATGTGTAAAGACATGGAACCTGACAGTTGCGCCTTCGTGATGACTGACGCATTCCTTGTCGAGTCCCACTAAAGCAGAAAATGTATCATACCCTTCCGGAATATCGTACTCGATGATGGATTGAGCATGCGTGCCGATGCCATCGCCATATTCTTTGCCGTCCACGGTCAACTTGTTTCCTTCGACACTCTTATCGACCTTTACACTGCTCCAGCCTGAAGTCGCACTCACCCATTTGAGGTCGGTAAGCTTCAGAACGCCTTTTTTGCCCCTGAGCTCCGGTTCTATCCAATCAGAATGATCCCAATTAGTACTGCTTGAACCGGGAGTCACAACCAGGTAAAGTTTCTTTGCGTTGCCGATATTCACGTTGACTTGCTCACTTTGCCGGCCAGGCCGCCACGATAGCAGCCTGCTGTTCCATATTGCATCGCGTTCGAGGATCGGCATTCGGTCGCCGGCATAGAAGAGAGCGACATATTTGTCTTTCGTGCCCATTTGATTAGCCGTCCAGGCAATCCTGTCGCCATCGTCAAAGAGGAGACGGTTGTCGGTGCTTTCGTCCACGACATCAAGTGCTTCCTTGTTTGTAATCAGATTCAAAGTGAGCTGATCGTTGTCCGGAAGATTCCCACCAAACATCAACGGTGATCGGCAAATTAAGAAGAGCGACATCAAAGTGTATTGTTCGTCTCTGGTGAAGTTCGTCATACGCGGCGGTCCTTCCTGAGCGCGTATCCCGATTTTTCCTAACGGAAGCATATCGCCATCGGGCCAGTGACCTGGACTCATATAGTGGATCCACTCCTCAAATGCCGAGAAGTGCTCTTCGAGCTGCGACCAATTGTCCCAGAAGTCATTCACGATACGCCACATGTTGGCGTGAGCGGCGACGTTCTCCGCGTCCTGCAACGGCGCCGGGCCGGGTGACAGGCTCAGGACAATCGGCCGTCCACAATTATCGATGGCCTTTCGGACCATCTCGATTTCCGCTTCATGATACGGACTGGCGATATCATCTACCTTCACAAAGTCGACGCCCCACGATGCGTACAACTTGAAGATGGAATTGTAATATTGCTGTGCTCCAGGTTTAGCCGCATCAACCGAATACATATCGTGGAGCCATGTGCACAGCTCCGTCGTGTCGTACACATCTCCAGCGGTAAAATGTGTGCCGAGTATCGGTGTGTTGCGTTCGACAGCCAGCCTCGGTATGCCGCGCATGATATGGATACCAAATTTGAGGCCGAGACTATGAATGTAATCGGCGAGCGGCCTGAATCCTTTGCCGCCTGCAGAAGAAGGAAAACGGTTGACAGCCGGAATGAGTCGACCGTACTTATCCATGTTGATGATCGGATCAGTCTCATTGTAAGCACGCACGTGAGGGTTCGACACATACCACCGAATATCGACCACAATGTATTTCCACCCATATTTCTTCAGATGCGCAGCCATGTAATCAGCATTTGCCCTGACCTCGCGTTCGTTGACGGTGGAGCCGAAGCAGTCCCAACTGTTCCATCCCATCGGAGGCGTTTGGGCCCACTTGCCGAAATCCTGGGCGTGTAACGCTCCCAAATAGAAGAGAGAGGCCGCGAGGAACACGGCGGATCTCAATGTACTCTTAATCATCTGGCAGACCGGGGTATTTTCATTTCCCTTCCCGGAACAACATACTTGAAGGAATCCTTTCTCTCTTCACGCCGGGACCTTCTATGCCCGCGACCAGGTCCATCCCGCCGCCAGCTTGAAAGTACGTGACCTTTATTTCGTGGAAGCCGGCCCCAAGGTAATCGGTTCCCGACTGGAACACTACTGCGTGCTCACCATCATTCGAAACGACCAATTGCCCGTCGATATAAAGACTCGAACCGTCGTCCGACCCCAGGGAAAAAGTGTATAAGCCAGTACCCGGAAGTTTTATGTATCCTTCATACTGCACCCCGAAGTCTTGACCGGAGTTTTGTTTCGGGATGGTGAAGTCTGCGATCGTGCCTTTCCGGTCAGGTGTAAGGAGAGCGAAGTTCGGCAGCTCCTGCCACGTTCCCTGGTAATATTCATAGTTGAGTCCCTCCACCGGGTTTTTGACCTTAAGAGGCGGTGGCGGCTCGAGTGTACCGCCCATCGAGAGGACAACTACCGACATCGGCGGCATGGTCACCGTCATGACACTGTCGTTGTCAAGTCTATAGCCGGTGAACTCTTTCGGAACAACCGCGTTCGGATTATCGAAAGTATTATGGGCGTTCATTTTCTCGGCCGTCAGCACTCTCCCGGAAATTTTCTTTCCTTTGAAGCTTTCAAGCCGGAATGTGACCACCTCCGGCGAATTGGGATCGACGTTGCACAGCGAAACATGAACTGTCCCTGTGCTATCGAGGGAAGCCGAAGCATTGACTGCCGGAATCGATTCTCCGTCGAACGAATACTCCGCGGAATTTATCTTGATCGGAACCATCATCGCGTTCTGATTTACCTTATAAAGATCGAACACCCAGTAAGTCGGCGTCAGAACCATCTTCGGGCCATCCGTCAGGATCATCGACTGAAGCACGTTTACCAATTGTGCGATGCATGCCATCCTCACACGGTCGCAATGGTTGTTGAAGATGTTCAGATTGCAGGAAGCGGCCACTGCATCTCTCATCGTATTTTGCTGGTAAAGAAATGCCGGATTAGTCCCGGGCTGGACGGCGTACCATGTTCCATATTCATCGACTACGAGGGCGATTCTCTTGCCCGGGTCGTAGATATTCATTATAGAATCGTTTTTGTTTATGAGCGTGTTCATCTGCAGCGTACTTTGAATAATATTGAACCAGCCTTTTTGAGTGAAATCCGTCGCAGGTTTTTCATTAGCAAAGGAGTAATAGTGCAAAGATAATCCATCGAAACTCTGCCTGGCGTCTTTCATCACCACGTTGGTCCAGTTGTAATCGTTCCCGCCCGGCCCGACGGCGATCTTGAAGACCCTGTTCTTGCCGTAATCTTTCATGAAAGTGGAGTACCGGCGCACGAGGTCGGAATAGTATTCCGGTGTCATGTTCCCACCGCACCCCCAGCTTTCATTGCCGAGTCCCCAGTATTTCACCCCCCAGGCTTGCGCGTGCCCGTACTTTTTCCTGAGCTCGGTTATTGAGCTTACATCGTTGGAGTTGCAGTACTCCACCCACTGCGACAACTCCCCGACAGTCCCGCTTCCTAAATTGCCGGTGATGTACGGCTGGCACCCGATCAATTTGCAGAACTCCAAGAACTCGGCCGTTCCGAAAGCGTTGTCGTCCGGGACATTTCCCCAACTGGTGTTGGTCGTCTTGGGACGGAGCCGCCTCGGACCAATTCCATCCTTCCAGTTGTAGCCATCTGCAAAGCATCCACCCGGCCAGCGGTCGACGGGGACCTTAATTCGCCTCAATGCCTCGACCACATCCTTTCGTATCCCGTCGATGTTCGGGATCGGAGAGTTCGGTCCGACCCAAATACCCCCGTAAATACAATGTCCGAGGTTTTCGCTAAATTGTCCGTAGATATTCTTGTTGATCTTGTACCTGATCTTCGAAACATCGAGCGTTGCAGTGCTTTGGTTCACCTGTGCACTCAACGAAGGGACGATTGCGAAGGACAACGTGATTAAAAAAAGTAAGAGACGTTTCATGCCACACCTGCCTGAGATTTCGTGAGTGAATACTAGATTTCTGCCAGTAAATTACCTTTTTTCAATCGTAATATCACTCATTTTCGGCACAGCTTCAAACATAACGTAGTTTACACCTTGCAGCTTGACTATTTGCGAAGGCATTGTCTCACCATTTTGCCGAACGGCAACTGAAACCCAGCCCGAAGGAAGCGGACGACGGATCGTAAGTGGGACGTCGTAGAATGCACTGTCGAGGTCGTCTTCCAGATGTACCACGATGCTGTCGGCGGCTGCTGAGACCTCCGAGATCGATGCAGAGTTTCTCTCTTTAATATACCGGGCAACGGTTCCAAACGGAGCGACCCAGAATTTGTCAGGATTTGCACTCAAGTACTTGAGAACGGCAAATATGGTGTCCTGGGATACTGGAGAGTAAGCGCCCGGCTCGTTGAAGTTGATTCCATGAATAAGGTACACACACCATCCACCTGATGTCGCCGCCTTGTTTGCTTCGGTCTCGACGGCATCGACGCTGTTCAGGCCCTGGTCACCACAGACAAATGAGCTGATGTTCATGAAGTCGAATGGAGTTTTGCTCACAATCTGACCCGAACATCCGCGAGCTGCGATGTAATATTCGGCGTCTATCGCTTCATTCCCCGGGACACAGTATGGATAGGCGATCGTTATGCACCTCTGGCCTTTGATATGCGCGCTGATGGTATCCTGGGACAGCAACAACTCTGACCGCAGCGCTGAATCGGAGAGCGTATCGAAATTCGGATGGTTGATCGTGTGGCTACCGATTTCGTTGCCTTCCGAAGCCGCTTTCTGCAACCCATTCCAGTTTGCCGGCCACACCCATTTTGGACTCGTTACGGTAAAGAGTGTAACCTTGAAATTGAAACGATTGAACATCGGAACAGCAATGGCAAGCTGGTTCGGAAGATTGTCATCGAAGGTGAAACTTATTGCTGCCTGCCGAAAGTCCCTCCAGGGTGCAACCTGGTAAGTGCTTGAAGGTGCCTGAGCTGAAGATGGACCACCGGACATCAGCAGTATCCATAATCCAAAGTACAGCCGGCGGCGAATTGAATCCCCTGACATAAATAGATGCATGACGAGATCCTCGTTTTAGTTCGATACATAGGTCGTTATGCTCGACGGAGCGAGAGTGGCCGTGAATTTCCCATTTGATACCGTAACGCTGCTTTGTTGCTGGCAATTCTGGTAATCAGTTGTAACATACGGCGTAAAAGTCGTGACGTTTGAGTTCATCAACGTAATCGGCTGAAGAGTGGGATTTGAGTTCATGTTGAGAATGACAAGGACGGTTTCGCCATTGCCTTCATACGCAGTCAGGTAAACGTTTTGCTGAGGACTATACGACGTATAAATCCGGTGATACCCCGGGCGAATGAATCTGGCAAACTGGGATGTGACATAACCTTTCTTAGTCACCTGCCCGTTCACGGTGCCGTAACTACCGTCTCCAATTAGTGAATAGTACCTGTTCGCCTGCCACCACACGAATGCGCTCATATTGAAATTCATCACATCGCTTATGCACTTTGCTGACGCCATGGCACCGGTCCAACCTGTGTCGATACTTGAGATGGGTGGTGGGTTGGGGGTGTCTATCAAGTACTCGGTCATCCATAATTGTTTACCTTTCTGCAGAGCGAGCGGGTATTGGACCGAAGATGATACGGTACCATTTGCAGCAACATCACCATAAATGTGTCCTCCTATGAATGCGACATGCGCCGCTGCCACAGAATCGTTCAGTGTTGAATCTGAGAGAGCATGACTGAAGTCATCCGTCTCCGGCATGAAAACTGGATAACCAACCTCCGGGGCATTGTTCTTCATAAAATTGAGAAATTGTGTTCCATTCCATAAACACGATTGATACGACGCCTTAAAGTTAGGCTCATTCTGAACCGAGATCGCATAAACAGGTGCACCGTTGGTCGACATTGTATCGCCGAACGACTTCAGGTACGATGCGAAAGCTCCATAGTCATTCGTATCGAGGCTCCCTCCGGAAGTATTGTCGTTGGTCTTCATCCATGCCGGCGGCGTCCATGGTGTAGCGATAACCTTCACACCGAGAGCGTCCGCAAGCTTGACGCTGGGGACATCCTGGCTGAACTGCGTAGAGTCGGATGGGATCGAGACGCGCATTATCGTCAGCCCGATGTCTCCCGCGGTAGTATCGAAAGCCGTGTTCAATTCGGCAGTCGTCATGCCCGCAGGATAGAAGATGAGAACGTTTGCACAGCCGAAGCCTTCGATTACCTGCATGAGGCTGTCGGAATTGACCGTTGCCGGGTTCAATTTGACCAGGCTGAATCCGAAGGTGGTATCGCTCATCACCGTTATCGAAGAGAATGACGTCGGCACCATAAGCGGAGAAGTGCTGTCGGTGTTTGTGATGTTAACTGTAAAATTTTCACCTTGAACGGCAACTTCCTCCTGACTGCCAGATTTGAAAGCCTGTGATGGAAGAGTACCCGTAAGAGAGACGTTGCCGTTTGAAGAGCCGATTCCGTAAACCATTTTCTTGACTATGGCCTTACCGTTAGCTTGCAGTCGATAGAAGTAGACTCCCGGTGTGACTTTCTCCCCAAGATTGTTTCTTCCGTTCCATATAATTCCATGAACTCCCGTGCCCTGGTATCCCATGGTGTAGTCTCTTACCACTCTTCCAAGAACATCATATATAGTTACCTTGACGTCCGAGTTCTTTTCCAAATTGTAAGATATTGCCGTCCCCGATGAGAACGGATTAGGATAATTTTGCGCGAGCTGGAAAGTCCGATGCAACTGGCTTTTTGCTTCAATCGCTGTGATTGAACCCAGATTGAAAGTCCCTGTAGAATTTGTAAGTGCGCTGTAAGTTAGAGAGGCATTGCTGTTATCTACGAAAGTAACCAACGCATCCTGAACCGGGGTCCCGGAAGCGGTGATCGTTCCGCTGACAGTATATTGTTGCCCGTACACGCATGAAGAACCGCCCGCGATTATCAGCAGAGCAGCCATAACCAAAACAGATTTCTTATCGAAAGATTTCATTTAGTTCCTTCCTTGATATGATTATTTGTCAATTCTTTCTATTTGATCGACAACAGCGGCCGATATCAGGTGAGGCCAGGTGACCTCGCTGGCTATTTCACTGTCGTTCGTGATTACTTGATAAGCATCAGCCTTTTCACCGCGCTGTGAGCTCCGGCGGTGATCCGATAGAAGTAAACACCGCTCGGCAGATTACTTGCACTGAACACAACTTCATGAGGCCCGGCGTTTTGACTCTCATTCACAAGCGTCGCCACTATTCTTCCAAGCACATCATAAATTTTCAGTGTAACGAAGCTGCTGGCCGGCAACTGATAGCCGATGGTAGTGGTCGGATTGAATGGGTTAGGATAATTCTGATCCAATTCGAATTCACTCGGAATTCCGGCGAGATCAAGTATCCCTGTTATTATACTTCCCGTCGTGAAGCTCGCGGTGTCTGAATAGCTCCCGGTGTCGCTCGAGTTTGTTGCCAGAACATGCCAGTAGTAGGTTGAGTTCGCAGCAAGGGTGTCCAGTCGGATCGAAGTGTCGACTGTCGAAGAATCCATTACAATATTGGAGAAAAGGCTGTCGGTCGCCACTTGAACTTGATAGGTCGTTGCTGCTGTCGAAGAATTCCAGGCCAGTAGAGGGTTTCGTGGAACATCTGTCGTGTCGACCGGTGAGACAAGATTCGTCTGTAAATAACTCGCGAAATATTGCTCGAGCCATACAAGTGCAGGGCGTGGGGTAAGCCTGTCGGTAATCAGATATGAATACGGAACCCATGTCTGATACTCCTTGTATCCCCAGATCGTTATTCCCTTGACATCCGGGTACTGGTACAGGAACGGGAAATATGTTTCATAGTCCTGCAGCTGCGTTTGATCACTCTGCTCGTTTATGTCGAACTCAGAAATGTATATCGGCAAACCGGTCGAAGCGAGACTATCGAGATTTTGTTTAATCAGGCTCAGAGGAGTGCCCTGGACGGAAAAATAATGTGCCTGTACCCCGATACCGCCGATTAAGCCCCTGGCCTGCAGGAGTCGGATAATTTGCAGGTACTGTGCGGTCGTGGATGTACTGTTGACTATCCCGTACTCGTTGAGTAAGAGTTTGGTGGTCGGGGGAAAAGCAGCCTTCGCGAGCTCGAAAGCTTTGATAACCCAATCCCAACCTGTTTTTCCAGATCCTCCCAGTGCTTGTATGTAGTCTGCCGTATTGTTGACTCCGTTTGGCGGGGTGTGAATGGGCTCGTTGACCACATCGCACATGGCCGACTTTGGAAATTTATGACCGACAGAATCGATCCACGTTGAGATAGCGTCGTATTGCTGGGCAGAATCGAGAACGCCCTTCTGCATGAACTGCGGCTGCTGATTTCCCCAGATCAGATTGTGAAACTTGAACGGGAAATTATGAGAAATTGCATAGTTGTAAGCATCCTCGACGCCGGTCCAGTTGAAACTGCTGGTATCGCTCCCCTGAACGCTTCCCCATTTACCCGCATTTTCCGGAGTCACTTGATCCCAGTACTGCGAGAAGTAAGACTCTATGCTGGTCGGGGTGTTGATTGTGTTTCCGACGAATTTGCTTCTACCTTTGGCTAATTGTGAATAAGATTTCGACGGAACGAAAGCGACAACGAGCGCCGCCGACAACCATGCCGACAGACTCAATCTCAAAACGTCATTTACCTTGGTTGACATAACTAGTCCTTTTCGTGCTTTAATCTTTTACGCTTGTGGAAATGTCTCTTACCTTTTACCATTGACCCTTCACTTCCGGATTTCGACTTTTTCAGAACCCGATTGAATTTCCTCCATCCACCGGAAGGATGACCCCGGTTATGTATTTCGATTGATCGGAAGCGAGAAACAAAGCGGCGTTTGCAACGTCCAACGGCTCTCCCAATTTTCCCATCGGGGTACGGGACAGTACTTTGTTCTTCCTTTCCATGTCGGCATCCAGCGCCTTTGAAGACATTGAAGTCTTGATGAAACCCGGGGCAATACAGTTGACGCGCACGCCGTGGGGCGACCATTCAACTGCGAGCTCCCGCGTCATTCCCTCGACGGCCGATTTCGACGCGGTGTATGCCACAACTTTCGGGATGCCATATTGCGATGCCATTGAACTTATCATAATTATGCTCCCCTTTCCGCGCCTCAACATCAACTTAGCAACTTCTCTTGAAAGCGCGAATACAGCGGTCTGGTTTGTTCTCATTATTCTTTCGAATTCTTCATCCGAGACATTGAGTGCATCTTTCTTCATGTTGATCCCGGCGTTATTCACGAGAACATCAATCCCGCCGACTTCTCTTTCTATCTTCGCAACGAGCGGGGGAAGTTTCCCGAGATTGTCGAGATCGAGATTATACGCAGATAGATTGTCGCCCAACTTCTTCGCCGCCGCATCAAGCTTTGACTTGTCCCTTCCGACAGCGACCACCTGGGAGTAGTTCGCGGCAAACGCCGCAGCGATCGCGAGACCGATTCCGCTCGCGCCGCCCGTTACGAGGACGACTTTATCTCTGAGGTCTCCATATGTGCAATGTTCTGATTCGTCATCTATCGTTTGCTTCATTTATTCCTTTATATTTAAACCAATCGAAGTATGCCGTGTTTTCACTCGGCTTGCCGAGAGAAGTTGCGTAGAACGCATAGAAGCATCCTACAAAGCCACCCGCCACTTTCGTGCTGAGAAAACTCGCATCGATGCTATCCTTCAAAGTGCTCCACTCCCCGCGAGAAGAGCGATAAAGGAAAGAGTACGTGCTTCCCATGGATTCAATTTTCAAATCCAAATCTCCATCCCTTGAATTACTCTCAAGGACTTGCGCAGAGACCAGCTCCATTCCGGTCTGCGAGTCCTCGTTCCCGACCGATTTGTAGAGTTCAACAACCGGTTCTCCATTCTCGATTGACTTGCACAAATAATAGAAGTGCGTCTCGTTCTGGAACACGATAAGACCTGCCTTTTCGTTTTCACCACTCGGGATAAAGTCCATCGTGGTGCTCGCGGAGCTGTGCGCCTGCTGCTGGCGACGACCGAGAAAACTCGGGTTCACCGTTTCCGAAACAGTTTCCGGCCTCAGCCTTATAGCGAGCCAGCCGGGTTTCTCATCGAGACTGTACCACCTTCCACGAGGGGCGCGGAGAAATTCCCAATGGGGATCGAGCGTCTTTGAATCAAGGTTGTCGATATATTCTATGTCCCCGCTGTAGCGAAGTTCATCCTTCATGTAATCGGGAGTAGGCGGATACGGATAATGATAGGAAACCGTCTGCCCATGCGGAATGATCGTCGGCCACCCGTCTTTCCAGGTCACCGGCGCCAGGAAGGTTTCCCTTCCGGTGTTGTAGTAGTCTTTCTCGTACGGCGGGTAAGGCTGACATCCGAGAAAAACTGACCACCATGTTCCGTTCTGGGTTTCTACGAAGTCAGCGTGACCTGTACATGTTATCGGATTTTTGCGATCAGGGTTGAGGTCTCTTTGAGTCAGGATAGGGTTTCCGTCAAAAGAGACATAAGGCCCCCACACATCCCTGCTCTTGAAAACTACTTCCGAATGATTTTCCGCTGTTCCACCCTGGGCGCAGATCAGGTAATAATGATCACCGACTTTGAAAATATGCGGCCCTTCGATCCAGATGGGATTCTCTTTAATGTCGGTCCCTCCATTCACGAGAATTCTTTCGTCACCGATCACGCGCAACCTACCGGTATCAAAGCCGAACAGCCTGATCGTGCGCTGTCCCTGGTAAAGCGGCTTACCTTCCGGGGGGACGCTGTTGTGAACGAGATAGGCTTTGCCATCGGTATCGAAAAACAGTGATGGATCGATGCCGTTTACCTGCGGCAGCCAAACCGGTTTCGACCATGGTCCGGCCGGATTCCTGGCGGTGCAGACGAAGTTGCCGCCGCCGTCGACAAAAGTACACGTGACGTAGAATGTACCATCATAATATCTGATCGCAGGTGCGAAAATTCCCCGCGAGACGCCGAGGCTGTCATAGTCCAACTGATCCGGTCTATCGATTACGTATCCGATAAGTTTCCAGTTAACCAGGTCCCTGCTGTGAAAGACAGGAATCCCGGGAAAGTATGCAAATGTCGAGTTGACCAGGTAATAATCTTCGCCGACCCGGCATATGCTCGGGTCGGGATGAAAGCCTGCTAATATTGGGTTTGTGTATTCCATTTTAGTTTGCGCAGACAAATTAGAAGAAAGAAGACAGACACGAGAGACAAGAAGAAGGGCAAGCCCGAGCCTTGACAATGTTTACCGCGCCCCTGTCTTAAACGGCGACGCAGGCAGCCCTTCCTTGTTGTAAAGGTTGGCACCCATTGCATCGGTGGCCCATGCGTACCGCGCCTCCCCGGGATGCTGGACTTTACTGCTCCAGATAATCACTTTGCTCCCGGAGATCTTTGCGTTCGCGAAAACGTACCTTCCGTCTTTACCGGCAATCTCGAACCACTTCAGCGGACCGCCGCCTTTCACCATCAATCCGCTACCAATGTGTCTAAAGTGGACCACGATCTTGTTGCCTTCGATTTCAGACGATTTGTATGTCGGGCCGGAGTAAACGATGTTGTTTTCTCCATAAGCTACATGCTCGGCTGCAAGCGCCAGTCGATTCCCGACTCCCCGCTTGTGCCATGGATGCACATCATTCCATTCGCCGAGACCTAAGGTGATGGCCAGGCCGGTATTCGGAAGTTCGAGTGCCCTCAACTGATCCCATTGTACCTGAGCCCAGCCGCTATTGCCGGGTTTCTTCGCGACAGGCCCGTAGTTCGGAAGCTGCACGATAAGAAATGGGAAATTCCCCTCTCCCCACTTGGCTCTCCAGTCGGTTATCATGGATTCCAGCATGCTTTTGTATCCCGTCGGGTCGCCGCCGTTCGATTCGCCCTGGTACCAGATTGCACCCTTGATGGTGTAGTTGACGAGCGGCGCAATCATTCCGTTATACAGTCCGAGCGGTACATACCATATCGTCGTTGTCGGGGCCATCGGTTTCGATGCAACTCCCAGCTTGTAATGCCACTTTCCGGATAAATCTATCACCTGCTTCCCGAAAACAAGCTCGTACGGTTTGTCCTTAACGAAACCACCGGGTCCGTACCTGTTGATGACACGCACCGTTATGGTATTTCTTCCTGCATGCAGCAGACCGGCGGCCACGTTATACCTCCGTTCAGGATACTGGTACGACGTATAGCCGACAAGCACGCCATTGATGTAGTCGTAGTCGGCATTGACAACCCTGCCCATTAAGAGCCTGGCGGGTTTTCCGGCAAGCGAGTCGGGAATGTCGAAATTTCTCCTGAACCAAACCACACCGTTAGTGAACTTCAGACTCGTGCGAAACCAGTAGTTCGGCACCTCCATGGTCGGCCATGAAGACGCATTGTACGAAATCGAATACCAGGCCTTTCCTTTCAGGCCCTTGTCGTTCTGCCAGACGTAACGGTTCCAGCCGGTCTCTATCGAATCGTTGCTTGCGATGACGCTGTCCAGATAAGCTTTACTTTTAAACTTGTCTGCTATTCCGCGGGCATCGGGAAATTCTTTGAGCGAAGCCGAGCTGAGCCACGACTGGATAGGCGTGCCACCGACACTCGCGTTGATAAGCCCGATCGGCACGTCGTATTTTTTCCAGAGAGCTCTTGCGAAGAAATACGCCGTCGCCGAAAAACTGTTAATGGTCCAGGGGTTGACCGATTTCCAACTGCCGCCATCCAGAGTCTTCCTCGGTCTGTTGAAATCGTACCTGGCAGGGACGAGGAACTCTCTTATATCCGGGTTGGCCGAATGCTTGATGATATTCATCCAATGCGGTGCGATCTCTTTCATAACCAGCCACATGTTCGACTGGCCTGAGCAGAGCCAGACATCGCCGACCATGATATCGTTTATGACCATGCCGTTTATGTTCATGCTATAAGGTCCGCCGGCTTTCACGGGTGCAAGCATGACCGACCACTCGCTGTCGGGTTTGGTGGTCGTCGTGTACGTTTTGCCAAGGAAGCCTATGGTTACCGGTTGTCCGGGTTCGGCCCAACCCCATATTCTATCGGCTGTATTTCTTTGAAGCACCATGCCGTCGCTGACCAGACTTGGGAGCCTGATCTGAGCGAAGGCCGATTGGGAAGCGATAAGCAGGAAGCCGGGGACAAGAAGCAGCATGATAGTGGAATAGTGAAATAATGGAAAGCCGGAGCGTTGATGCCCGGCGTTGAGAGCAAAATTTCGGCTGAGGTTTTTCATCAGTGTATCACTCCCGTCTCGAACGGTGAAGCCGGCAAGCCTTCTTTGTTGTACAGGTTGGCTCCCATCGGATCGTCAGCCCAGGCATACCGTACCATGGCAGGGTGCTGGACATTACTGCTCCACACGACAACCTTGTTTCCGGAAATCTTCGCCTTCGCAAAGACGTATTTGCCGTCCTTGCCGGCAATCTCGAGCCATTTCAGTGATCCACCCTTCGACATCAAACCGGTTCCTATGTGCGAGAACGAAACAACCACCTTGCTCCCTTCAATCCTCGCTGACTCGTATAGAGGACTCGAGTAAACGATGTTGTTGTCCCCGTAAGCGACGTGCTCCGCCGCCAGTGCGAGTCTCTTTCCGACATCGCCCTTGTCGAGTGGATGGATATCGTTCCATTCACCAATATCGATGGTGACAGCCATGCCGGTGTTCGGAAGCGACAATGC
Source organism: Bacteroidota bacterium (assembly GCA_021818875.1). Taxonomy (GTDB): domain Bacteria; phylum Bacteroidota; class Ignavibacteria; order Kryptoniales; family JAKASW01; genus JAKASW01. The sequence continues at coordinate 5,662 of JAKASW010000001.1, read as the reverse complement.
CTCGCGTTGGGCCGCTCTGACATCTGCCCAGCCGCTCCACGCCGGCGGCTCTTTTGCCGGGGGACCATAGTTCGGGAGCTGCACGAAGATGAACGGGAAATTCCCTTCGCCCCACTTTGCTCTCCAGTCCGTTATCATGGACTTGAACATCTCAGCGTAACCGGTCGGGTCACCGGTGTTCGATTCTCCCTGATACCAGATAGTACCTTTGATGGTGCAGTTCAGGAGCAAAGAGATCATGCCGTTGAACAATCCTTCCGGCTGGAACTGAAGGAATGTGGGATAGACCAGTGAATCGACACTCACGCCGGCTCTGTAATGCCATTTCCCTTTCAGGTCAATGACATGGCTGCCAATTCTCAGCTCGTAAGGCTTGTCTTTGATGAAGCCGCCTCTGCCCCTTGTGTTGATCAGCCGAACAGTGATTGAGTTCTTTCCCGGCTTAAGTATGCCGGCGGCAACATCATACCTTCGGGGCGGATACTGGTAGGTTATTGCGCCGACGAACACTCCATTCACATAATCGTAGTCGGCGTTGATAATCCTGCCCATGAGAAGTTTAGCAGGTTTGCCTGCAAGCGACGCCGGGACGTCGAAGCTTCTTCTGAACCAGATGACGCCGTGAGTTCGTCCCAGGCTTGTGACGTTGAAGTAATTCGGCACTTCCATCGTCGACCAGGACGAGTCGTCGTATGAGGGCGAGTACCATGGCACATCGGCATTTAGTCCTTTGTCATCGCGGAATATTTTACCATACCAGGCGTTGTCCGTCGTGTAATTGTACTCTGCAACACTGTCTCTGAAGCTCGCCTGCTTATACTCGTCAGCCAGTTCTTGAGCAGCGGGAAACTTTTTCAGCGATGTGGCGCTCAGCCATGCCTGAATCGGTGTTCCGCCGACCGCTGCCTCTATCAATCCGATCGGCACGTGATATTTTGCGTACAAGTTGGTTGCAAAAAAGAGTGAAGCTGCACTGAAGTTCAGAATGGTCCACGGGTTCTCGGGAAGCCATTGACCATACCGCAAGTCCTTCTGCGGAGTATTGAAGTTGTAAATGTCCGGGACTATGAACATCCTGATGTCATCATTATACGCATGTGCGATAAAATCTCTGTACATCGGTTTCACTCTCTCCATGGGGATTACCATGTTCGATTGGCCGGAACAAAGCCAAACGTCCCCGACGAGAATGTTGTTCAGGACTATATGATTGCTTGCATCTATTTCCATGCTGTACGGCCCGCCGGCTTTCACCGGCGGAAGCATTACCTCCCACTCGCTGTCCGGGTTGGTGGCGGTTGTATACGTTTTCCCTAGAAATCTTATCGTCACTTCTTCTCCGGGCCTGGCCCATCCCCATATTCTCACATTCATATTTCTCTGGAGTACCATGCCGTCGCTGACGAGCTTCGGAAGTCTTACCTGTCCGAAGGCAGGCAACGAAGCGACTAAGAGAAATAGACAAACCGGATAATAAAACAGCTTCTTCATTTTCTGTCCTTTAGATGAAAGCTTCCTCCTCTAAGGAAAAACCCAGTTGAAGGCGACCTTCTTCTACTCTAATGGTAAGTGTACAATCTTACCTTCTGAATGCTAAACTCATTCCCAGGTAGGAAAAATTGTCTCCCCTGGTTTGTCTGATCTCCGTTCAGGATCAGATCAGTGACCCATTTCCCGTTCACGAATTTTCCGAGATAGTCATACCCGATTCCCGCCCGGGCATTCACGTCATCTTTCGGGCGGAATGTGACGAGCATGCCGGTGCCCGCAATTATGAATTTGTCTGGAGAAAGCTCAATTATCAGGCCGCCAACTCTCGGAGTCGGCCCGGGCTCACGCTGCCAGTATCTCCATGCATACTCATGCTGGAACCTGAATTCGTAATCACCGAGAGTGATGTTCGTTTCCTGGTCTGCGCTGTCAAACAGTACTCCTCTCATCGTCCCCATTCCTTGATTCTTGAGAATAAGCGGCGAGAGATCCTGGAGCACTTTGTATCCCTGTGACATCTGGTTGTGCGCGGGATCCGGTACAGACTCGACAGAAAACGGGCTGAACCCCATCACGTTGTCCTCGGCAATTGCGTAGTAAGCGTTCGCAATGCCCTGTGTGTTCTGGACCTCCGGTATGAAAAAGTGATTGTCGGGCTTGTAATACTTGTCGCACCACTCCTTGAAGGTGGGAAAATAGATATCAGGGGCCAGGAAGTTTATGTCCGGCGCGGCAGCCTTCCAGATGTTCATGAGATGTGGAAGAGGTCCGCCACTGGGATACATCCCAGGCCTGAACCCCGGCCTGATCAGCGCACAGTTCACGTACATTGGAATCTGGTACTCACGTTTCCCGGCAGCCGCAACATAGTTCGCATATCTTGCAAGATACCACGCCTGGAAAAACTCGTCGGTGGCGGTGCCCTCTCCGAAGACTTGCGTCCACGTCCCCGACTTCTTGTAACCTGAACTTTCCCAATGCTCGATCAAATCAGAAGTCAACGAGTCCTTGTGTGCTTCTAGATAGTTCATCAGCATGGGGGGGACATGTTCGTTAAACGCCTTGTTCGCCTCTGAGGAATGGTCACGCGCTTCCGGTATCATCCCCATCTCATTTTCCACCTGTACCAGGATGACTGTATGCTCAGTCCCGTCAATCTCTTTGATGTGTTTCATGAGAGCTGCGAAGGCACGCGCGTCGGCATCGAGAGTGTTCGTGCTGAATGCGGTGAGTATGTCGAGCGGCTCTCCGCTGCTCATCCGGGCGCGAGGAAAACGCTTCTCGTCAGTCTTCACCCAGAGTGGGACATAACATGACATGCTGTTCTTCCATGTTCCAAACCAGAGAAAAACAATTTTGAGATGGTGCTGCCGGGCGGCGTAGATGACGCTATCGATTGTCGAGAAATCAAAATGTCCTTCCTCCGGCTCGATGAGTTCCCAATAGGCCGGCACAACCAGGGCGTTCATGTGCATCTCATTGAAATTTGTCCAGTAAGGATCCAAATAAGATGGTACAGAGGCTGAAGAATTTCCGGTCTCGCCGGCGAGAATGAGCATAGGCCTTCCGTTCACGACCATTTGAGTAGCGGCTCCGTGCTTAACAAGATGCGGAATTCCGCTGTCACCCGACTGTGCATCTGCACAGGTCAAAATGAAGAATGAAAAGATCAGCATAGCGCTAATCGGGATAGCGCGTCCGGCAACAGACATTTTGTTCGTCAGACCGGTCAACATTATCGGCCGTAGATTTGTTATTGCATTTTCAGCCATTTTCGTTTGCCTCGCTTTCGAGAGAGATTACTTTATCACCACCATCTTTCTCGTGGCCGAATAGTCTCCTGCCTGAATGCGATATATGTAAACTCCACTCGACAATCCGCTTGCGTCCACATTAATTTCGTAATGCCCCGCTTCCATCTGTCTGTCCAGCAGAATCCGGATTTCTCTACCCAGCAAATCATAAAGAACTATCTTCGTAAACGCAGACTTCGGCAACGTAAAAGCTATCGTTGTACTCGGGTTAAATGGGTTAGGATAATTTTGACTCAGTGAAAACTCGGCAGGCATACCGCTCACCTGCTTGATCCCCGTTACAGCGGCGTCAAAGCGGGAGACATTGCTCCATGGACTCGAGCCGATGACGTTGCCAGCTTGAACTCGCCAGTAGTATTCGGTCCCTGCGAGAAATCCTAATAAATACAGAGAGGTATCAGACGTGGAACTCGAATAGTTGGTTTGAGAGAATGTAGAATCGATGGATTCTTGAAATAGATAATCACTGGCGTATGCAGATTTTCTCCAATTGAAACTGTATCCGAGGTAACCATTTTGGTCGGAATCCTGAATTGCAGAAACTAATTCCGGCTCCGTTGGAAAAGGGCCCGCGGTGCTGACCAATTGCACATCGCTCCATGGACCTGCTCCCTCAGCGCTCCCGGCCTGTACACGCCAGTAGTATTGCGTACTTGGTAGCAGGTTGCTGATTGTTATTGTCGTATCTGTCGTGGAATCGATCCTGTCGATACTCTGAAGCGACGGATCTGATGTCACTTCAATATAATACTCTTCAGCGCCGCTGACTTTGTTCCATTCGAAAGTGACCGCCGTGTCCACGCCAGCTAAAGAATCGGCAGGAGAGACCAGAGAAGTTCTGCCAAAGTATGATGTGCCATTCGTTAGTTGCGGGTTGGTCCATGGGATCCAGATGGAAAGATCGATACTGTTGCCATACGGATTGTCAGCTACGTCGCTCGTGTTTACGGTATCATCTCCAAGTAGAAACTTGTCCACAAAGGCTGCGATCTCGGGTGTCTGGACATCCGGAACCTGGCAATGTTGATGGCCGCCGACAATGGAAAAGCCAAAGCGATCCGGTATTCCCAAATCCTCATAGACTTGTTTGCAGGCTTCGCTGGCGACGTAGCATGATGGATTCGATAGCCAGGTGTAGCTCGGATTTCCCGTAATGTATAGTGCCCGCGGGGCCACCATTGCCATCAGCTCATTGTGATCCTCTGGCATCTGATAAACATTGTCCCCCGCAAAATCATGCATATCGTTCCTGAACCAATCGTAGTCCGTATTATCCACTTCTTCTACTGTACTACCACCCTGGTAATGTGAATATCGCCATGAGGTAGCGCCGCCGCCGCCCGATTCCAAGGCAATCGTAAGCGCGACGCGCTCATCAAACGCTCCCGCGAAGAGTGCCATCTTTCCGGCATAGGAACATCCTGCTACCGCTATTCGATTCAGATCCACAGGGAGAACGTTTTTAACCATCTCAAGGCCGTCGATTAAGCGGCTGACTCCCCAGGTCCACGCGTCGTACTGTCCTGTATTATCAAGGTTGAGACTCGGATAGAGCCGGTAAAATGGATCACTGTCCGAGGGGAGAGCGCCGCCGAAACCTCCGTTATAAGTTGTTACCTGATTAGCGTTGAACATAATCTGTATGATTTTGTTGCTGTCAAGGATGCCCGATGGAAGAATAAAGTTAACCGGAGTGTTCATACCAATTATCACAGGAAATGGTCCACTTCCTGACGGTAGAACAACTTGCGAACTAAGTGTCAGCGTTTGGCCGTTCACAGTAACGTTCACCGTGAGTGTGTCGTTAGAATAGCTCGCAGTGATGCTATCAGGGCGCGGAGGTATCGTACCAATCTCGTAATTCTGGATCTGATCTCCGATCTCATTACGTCGAACCGCCCAATCCGAATAATACTTGATGAGGCCCCTCCCATCTGCCCACTCGAACGGGTCCGGCAATGATTTGTTAACAGGAAGCTGGTTGAGCGAAGAAGGCATATATGGTGGCACATTCTCACCCGTGTCCTGGACATCATAGACAAGCGGCATCGTTTGGGCTGATATACTCGCCGCGACAGATACGCAAACGAGAAAGGTCAGCAGAATCATATTTGATCTCATTATGAGACTTCCTCTCTCAAATTGATTTTTCTTAGAACAGCGTCTTTCCCGATAATCACTTTTGCAATCGGCTTCCCAATTCGTCAATGTCGATTTTTCATTCGTGCGTTGAGCATTTCTATCGCAATTTGGTGATTTCATCAGTCCGCCTTTTCGTTTGCAACTCCTTTATGAAAACTTTCCGGTGGCCCGAGGTAGCTTTTTCTCATATCAGTAAACGGCATAAAAGGTCTCTT
>JAKASW010000153.1 GCA_021818875.1 Bacteroidota bacterium | reverse complement strand
CCGATCTGCTCCTAAAGGCGGGTCCGGTGTCGGCGTGAGATTGCTGACACAATTCTTCAAGCAAGCGGCATCCTGAGGCATCCGATTTTGTTATATTTGTGAACCTTCAATCATGTTTTTTCATCTAACAGACAGTAAGAAAGGAAAAAGAGATGGCAAACATTAAAGAAGCTACGACGGCGACTTTCGAGCAGGAAGTTTTGAAGTCGCCTGAGCCGATTTTGATAGATTTTTGGGCACCTTGGTGCGGTCCGTGCCGGATGGTGGCTCCTGTTGTCGAAGAGATAGCTAAGGAATACGACGGAAAGCTGAAAGTCATGAAACTCAACACAGATGAGAACATGGATATTGCTATTAAGTATAACATCCTCAGCATTCCGACACTCGGCTTTTTCGATGGCGGCCAAATGGTAGATAGAATCATCGGGGCGGTCCCGAAAAAAGTGATCGTGGAGAAAATTTCCAAAACGTTTCAGAAGAACTGAGGAATATCGAATTGGCTTTTATCAGGGAAGAGGACAAGGCGGAAATAAGGGAACAGGTCGGAGAACTGACCAACAATGTTAGAATACTGGCTTTCACACAGAATGAGAACTGCCAGTACTGCGGCGAAGTGGAATCGATCCTTGAAGAGTTCTCTGCGGTTTTTGAGAAGGTGAAGCTTGAGAAATACGATATCGAGCGAGACGCCGAACTTGCTAAAGAGTTTGACATCAAACGCGCTCCGGCGATTGCCATTGTAGGTGCAAAAGATTATGGCATCCGTTACTACGGGCTTCCGTCCGGGTATGAATTTGTCGCACTCCTGAACGCCGTAAGGATGGTCGGCTCCAGTGACTCTGAACTTGCCAAGGAGACTGTCGAACAGTTGTCGAAGATAACGAAGCCTGTCAATATTCAGGTTTTCGTAACGCCATCATGTCCGTACTGCCCGAACGCGGTTACTCTCTCGCACCAGTTTGCCATGGCAAGTGAACTTGTTACGGCCGATGCGGTTGAGGCCACGGAATTTCCAGAGCTTGCAATGAAATACAATGTGCGTGGAGTTCCAAGAATCGTGGTTAATGAAGACCATCACTTTGAAGGTGCGATGCCGGAGAATTGGTTTGTTGAAGAAGTTGTGAAGGCGGTGAGCTGAGAGATGCCGGGACACAGATTTGAAGCAAAGCATCACAAGAGACTTGAGTCGGCTTACCGGCGACGAATCCTTCCACCCACTTCAACACTGAAAAGATTCGGTTTGAAAAAGGGAATGAACGTCGCCGATATCGGTGCGGGGTCGGGCTATTTTCTTATTCCGGCCGCGCGAATTGCCGGGCCAGGGACTTCGGCTTTTGGAGTGGATGCCTCAGATGAGATTCTTAGGATCATCGATAAGAAAAGGCATCCATCGAATGTCAAGCTGGTACACTCGCGAGATGGCTACAGTTTCAAAATTGAATCCGGCACCGTCGACTACGTCATTGCAAGCGCGGTGTTGCATGAGAATCATCCTGTTCGACTCCTCAGAGAGATCAGGAGAATCATGAAACGGGGAGCGACACTTCTTATAATCGATTGGCGCAAAGACTCGTTGCGGGCCGGTCCTCCGGCGGAAGAGAGATTATCCGCGGATGAGGTTCGAGGCATTTGCAGGCAAAGTAAATTGAAGGTGACGAAGTCTGAGAATCTTAACCCAAGGTACTATGCCGTCGTGGCAAGGAAAGCCTGAGGAAAGAACTTGAAGATCAGGGAATTTACGGGAAAGAAAAGTCTCACAAGATTCGCGTTTGTCATTGTCGGGGCAGGCGCGGGATTTGCTTATTACCACTTCGTCGGGTGTGTGTCCGGTACCTGCCCGATTACCGGGAACCCATACGCGAGCACGTTATATGGCGGCGTCATGGGATTCGTGCTCGGGATGATTAAAGAGGATTGAAGAATGCTGATCGTAGTTTACATATTAGTCGGAGTTTTCATCGCGTTCATGGGAATGCAATATCTAATGGTTCTTAGAAGCAAGAAGAATAAAGGAAAGCATGTCGAGCAGGTCGGTGGCAAGCTCGGCAGGATGATGACGATGGGCGAGCGCGCTATGGTTTACTTCTATTCTCCGAGCTGCAGGGCCTGCAAATATCAGACGCCCATTATTGACAGGCTAATTTCCGACGGCCACAAGATTCAAAAAGTGGATATTTCAAGAGACATGACCACGGCAAGGAAATTCGGCGTGATGGCAACGCCCACTACTGTAGTCATAAAAGGAAACCAGATCGTTGAGTTCCTGGTCGGTGCCAAGACAGAAGATAAGTTGAGGAGGTATTTGAATTAATATGAATGAGCAAGATCGAGCAGAGGCGGTCCGTCTGACATACTCCGTTGAGAGTGAACGAGAATTTGATGAGGTACTCAAGGATGTCGACAGGAAGATCGAAGAGAATGGCTTCCGGGTACTCTTTGTGCATGATGTCCAGAAGACGATGCAGGAGAAGGGTTTCGCATTCGAGAGATACAAAATAGTTGAGCTATGCAATGCGAAACTTGCGTACAAAGTCCTGCAGGCTGACCTGGAGATCGGACTCATGCTGCCGTGCAAGATAAATGTGTACGAGAAGGATGGGAAAAGGCATATTTCAGGAATGCTCCCGACTCTGATTTCGGAGTTTTTCCCAAATGCTGATCTCGGTTCCGCTCCACAGGAAGTCGAAGCAATCATTAAAAAAATCATTGATGAGGTCAAGTAAGATGGCACACAAACCGAAACAGAAGAGATTCTTAGAAAGGAATCTTCAGTTGATTGTCATGGCTGCCGTGGCACTCGTTGTCATCGGGGTTTATCTTGCAAAGGCTGACGGTAATTCTGCTTCCTCCGCTCAGGCGATCGCTGCAAATGTGCCGGCCGAATCGGATCCGGCGGAGACACCAAGCGGTGGGACCGTTGCGCCGAATTTCAAATTGACTTCCACAGATGGTAAGACGATCGATCTGTCGAGCTTCCGAGGCAAAGTGGTCATAGTGGATTTCTGGGCGACATGGTGCCCGCCGTGTAAAGCCGAGATACCTGACTTCATCAAGCTGTATTCAAAATACAAGGACAACGGCTTCCAGATGCTCGGCATATCACTGGACCAGAACGGTCTGCAGGCTGTTGTCCCCTTCATGAAAAAGTACGGGATCAACTATCCGATAATGCTCGGTAATGAACAAGTTGTCGACGAATACGGCGGAATCCGTGGGATCCCAACGACGTTCGTGATTGACAAGCAGGGAAATATTGCTGCTTCATTTATGGGTTATCGGCCAGCGTCGGTATTTGAGAACCTCATACAAAAGCTTACGAAAGAAAAGTGAGAAGACTCCTCCTTCGGGTTTCATTCCTGATGATGATGACAGGGGCTGTGTATGCCCAAACGACAAAGAATCTAAAAATCGTCTTTCATGTCGATTCCCCCAACGTGCAAAGAGTGGAGATGGCATTCCATAACGCTCATAGCGTCGAGATGCACACCGGCATAGGGAAAGTCAGGATGGTTGCTGTAGCAAACGGTCCGGCGGTGAAGTTTTTCCTTCGCAGTACATCTTCTGAAATAGCGTCTCAGATCCACAATCTTGAATCAACCGGAGATGTCAGGTTTCATGTTTGCGAGGCAAGCCTGAAGGCTTTTCACTACAGCCCTTCAGATGTCCTTGGTGATTGCAAGGTGGTGCCGGCTGGGGTCATCGATATCGCGCGTCTCGAAGCGCGTGGCTATGCTTACATTAAGCCATGACGGGTGATTGTTTGGAATTCATTTTACTGGAGAATTGTTGAATGAAAATTGAGCTGAAACAAGTTCAGGGAAATACTTATGTCGGCAAGGCGAACTCAAACCATTGGGTACCCGTCGACACTTCCCCCAAAGATGACGGAAGCGGCGCTGGCACGGGACCGATGGAGCTTGTGCTGATCGCACTTGCAGGCTGCACATCGATGGATGTCGAATCGATATTGAAGAAGAAACGCGCGGACGTGCGGAAGCTTGAAATGGAAATCACGGCCGAGCGTGCTGATGATCATCCGAAGGTCTTCACGAAAATCCACATGGTTTATATCATCCATGGAAACGTCAGGCAGGCAGACGCCGAGCACGCGGTGTCGTTGTCGAGAGAAAAGTACTGTTCGGTGTCGGCGATGTTAAAGTCTACCGCCGAGATTGATCACGAGATAAGAATTGTGGAGTAGGAGCTTCGTTGTTCGTTCCACTTTCCCATTATTCCACTATTCTATTATTCCCTTACCGCTTTAGTCAGACCCTAAAGTTTCATCTTTAGTTTCCCGTCCCATTCTCTTCTCATTTTTTCGAGGAATTCCCGGTGAGTCAAATCGAAATGGATCGGCGTGATGGAGATGTACCCCTTTTTTAGCGCAACCTGGTCGACATCATCATCATGGTCGAGGATTCTCATGTCGCCGGCAAGCCAGTAGTAATTCCTGTTCTTCGGATCCTTTCTCTGGTAAAACTTGTCGTCCCACCTCGACCGGCCCTGACGTGTAAATTTCATTCCCTTGATTTTGTTTGCAGGAATCGCCGGCACGTTTATATTCAGGATCGTGTCTTTAGGTAGACCGTGCTTACAAACAAACTTTGCTACTGCTGAAGCGACTTTCGCGGCTGGTCCAAAGTCGGGATGCTGTGTATATTCGATGGAGACGGCTAATGCCGGTATGCCGAGAATTGTTCCCTCCGTTGCGGCGCTTACCGTCCCGGAGTAGATAACATTCACCGCAGTATTGAGACCGTCGTTTATCCCGGAGACGACAAGGTCCGGCTTCAATTTCAAAATTGATCGGATGCCGAGTTTGACGCTATCGGCAGGTGTACCATCGACCGCATATCCGAAGATTTCGTTGTCGCGCCGAAACTCATGTGCCCTCAAAGGTGTTCGGACCGTAATTGCGTGTCCGACCGCGCTTTGCTGTATGCTCGGCGCGACAACCTTCACTTCAGCAAATCTCTTAAGCGCCTTCGCAAGTATGTACAACCCGGGTGCATCAATCCCGTCGTCGTTGGAGAGAAGTATCAGTGGTTTCTTTTTCACAAAAGAATTTAAGACCTTCACAGGACAGATTTAATGCCCCGCACTTCCCACGCAGGGAATGGCTCTCATGGACCCTTTCGCAGGTTATCCTTGACCTGACGCAGCAATGCCGCTGTTCACGGCTTTCAAAAGTGAATTTGCCGTGTAGGGTTTCCTGAGCAATGATATTATCGACCTTTCCAAACCATGCTGCTTTATACTATCAGGGTGCGCTGTCGCTGCGATTATTTTCAGATGCGGCTTGATGTCCTTTAAGTCGCGAATTGTTGCGGGACCGTCCATTACAGGCATCGCCATGTCCGTCACGACCAACATAACCTCGTCACCGCATTGGTTGAAAAGCGTCAGCGCCTCTTTCCCGTTCTTTGCGACGACCACTCTGTATCCTTCAGCTTCCAAGGTGGCTTTTGTTATATCTCTGATCGCGGTCTCGTCTTCAACGACAAGTATGAGCTCCCCCCTGCCGCAACCGGTAGCCAGGTTCGACTCCATCGTTGGAGACACAGTGTGGTCGGGAATTGCAGGAAGGTAAATGCTGAAAGTGCTCCCTTTGTCCGCGTCCGACCTGACTTCAATTAATCCGCCATGATTCTCAACAACCTCCCGCGTGATTGAAAGGCTTAACCCCAGAGTACTTCCGGTCAATCTTGTTGCAACGTTTGGATTGAAAAGCTTTTCGATGTCTTCCTTATTAATCCCGGTTCCAGTATTACTGACCTGAATAAGGACATACCTTCCCGGTATAGCCTCTCCAGTGGCACCAATGTTTGTGTCATCGAGCGTAACATCTTTCGTGAACAGTCCGAGTGTGCCGCCGTTCGGCATCACCTGTCCCGCATATATGCACAGGTTTATCAATGCCTGATGGATTTGGACCCCGTCGGCAAAAAAGGGCCGGGTCGCCAGCTCGACTACATCGACTCTGATAGATTTCGGGAGAATGTTTCCGACTGCGTGCTTCAAGTCTTCAACGATAACTGAGGCATCCAAGATCTCGCGCTTGAGATCGCTACCTTTCGCAAAGGCGACTATCTGTTTCACCACTCCGGTTCCTCTATCCACGGTCGATTGGAGCGTTGCAATCAGCTTCATCATCTTCTCGTCGCCGGCATGTTTTCGATGGAGCATTTCAAGCCCCAATACCAGCGGTGTCATAATGTTGTTGAGATCGTGGGCAATTCCGGCGGCGAGAGTTCCAAGGATTTCTGCTCTCTGAGCTTTCTTGGTCCTGGCTTCAAGCATCTTTTGTTTTGTATTGTCCCTGTTCACCACCGCTATGAAAACCGGGTTCCCTGTGTCACTCCTCAGGAGGTGCCACCGGCTGCTAACTACGGCATCCTTTCCATTCCTTGTCTGTTGCTCAAGTTCACCTTCCCAATAGCCGGTCGAAAGAGTGATCTCGCAAGCTTTGCGGACCGGGTCGTCGATAATCATCGATCTGCCTTGTTCCTCACTCACAGTTGTCGCTCTGATTTTCCCGGGCTCATTTGAGTGCTCCATTGTAATTTGACGCAGTTTATTCGCGAATTTCTCATTCGCATCCAATCCGTACAATTCATCGGCAGACTTATCCGGGTATACGCGCCCGGTAAGCAGGTCGACCAAGGTGATGGCGTCGATAGGTTCTTCGGACGGCGCGAGCTCGGTTCTCATTCGCCCTGACAGATCTCTACGCTCCAACTCGCGCTCTATCGAGGCGACCAGTCTCCCGGCATCGAGCTTGTCGATATAATGGTTCGCTCCGTTCCTCAGAGCATCTGAGGCTCGATCTTCGCCGATCGTTCCGGAAATAAAGATAAAAGGGACGGTACTGTCTTTCCCCCTTACTATTTTCAGGACTTCCACCCCTGTGAACTGGGGCATCGTGAAATCACACAGGACCACATCCCATTTCTTGGCCGACAAGGCCGATTCAAGATCCGCCTTTGTTTCCACCCTCTCATAGTCCACGACGTACCCGGCTAGTTCGATCTGTCTCACTTCGAGAAGAGTATCGTCCTCTGAATCTTCGACTATGAGAACACCTAGATTACTATCCACCGCCCAACTCCCACTTTTTCTACAATCTCCTTTGCCAACAAGAGTCCTTCCTCATACACCGGGCATTTACAGGTGCCGACCGAGGGAGAAACAGAATGGCCCCCTCGTGCGGTGCAAACAAGGAGCAAATTCCAAAGCCGGCAGCGACAAACCGGGCCCCACCCAGTGGAAGGAAGGTACTTAGGGAAATTCACCACCGCATTAATACGCACGAACCAATGACGCGGCGATGACAGTAAAACTTAGGATTCATATTCCACAATTACAAGTGACCCGCACTGGCTCAGCTTGAATGTCCTGGCTACTGAATTCCACTGATGGCGCAGACCTGCCTCCCCGCAGGTTGGGTTTCGCTGATTTCATAATCTGCGTTAGATGAAACTGAGCCAATGCCAAGTAATCTACATGAAAGAGTTTGTGCGGTAATCGTGCGAGGGGAGCCATTCCCCATCAAAAATCAGGGTCGTCATGTTATATTCGAAAAGGTCAGACAATTACTAAAAGGAGTTATCAGGAGTTGCATCATGCACAATACCGCAGTCTCAAAAGGTGAACTATGGTACAATGCTTTTCGTGGTTTCTACAGAAAAGAACTTCCAGTAGAGCAGCTCGATCCGGTTTCGAGATGGTTATACGCTTCCCGGTCAATTATCCTTGTCATCTCCGCTCAGGCCGGCATGATAGCAGGGCTTCTGGCATTCACGGCCCGTTCATTCAATATCGTCTACTTCGTCTTCCTTCTGGTCGGTCTCGTTGTGGCACACGCTATCAGCAATCTTTCCAACGACTATTTTGGCTTTCACAGAGGGCATGATACGCCCGACTCTCCAAGGATGCGATATACGCTCCACCCGCTGGCGAGCAACATGATGAGCGCAGGGTCGCTGAAGAAAGGAATCTGGATTCTCCTTGCTATCGGGATCCTCGTGTCGATTTTCTTCGTCGTAGTCAGAGGTCCGATCGCCGCACTTTTTGCTCTCTTAGGTCTCGGGATACTTTACTGGTATGATGGTGCACCGCGCGATCTCAAGAGTATCGGGTTCGGCGAGCTGGCGACGCTTATAGTTTGGGGGCCCCTGATGATTGGTGGCGGTTACTTCTGTCTTACGGGAAAATTATCGATGCCTGCTTTTCTCGCGTCGCTCCCTTATGGCCTCGGCGTCATGTCGATACTGGTCGGCAAGCACATCGACCAGATGGAATTTGACAAGACTCAGAAACAGAGGACCCTCCCGATCGTCCTCGGTGAGAAACGAGCGAGATTGTTCAATCAAACCGCAATCCTTCTTATGTACCTCGTGGTAGTAATCTTAGTCATCGCACGCGACATCACGCCCTTTACCCTTATCGTGTTCCTCAACTTTCCTCGTGCGTGGAAGGCGATGGGTGTCTTTTCGAAGCCGCGACCCGAAACACCGCCTGAAGGTTATGTAGGCTGGCCACTCTGGTACCACAGATTTAGCCTGATCCAGAACAAGCGGTTCGGATGGCTGTATATTCTGGGACTTGCGCTTGGGGCTGCGTATGCGATGGTGTGACCCGGACTTGATTATACAATTCCAAAATGGACTTGAGGTTTGCGGCTTCCACGAAGTGAAGAGACTGACAATTCCAGAGTAGGTGACGAACGATGAATGCGCACGCCATGGAGCTTTATTGTGGAGCATCAATTGCCTATGCAAGTGGGGATATCGGTGCCACTATGCTCCTTGTGAGAGATGACGGTAAGGAGTCGCCGCTGCCGGCAAGCTAATTTTTCCGCAAGCCATCCGAATTCACGAGAATTGAGAACGTAGCGATAGAGATGTGTAAAGGACACGTCCTCGATGTAGGTGCCGGAGCCGGAATACACAGCTTGGTTTTAACGCAGCGTGGCCATCGTGTTACGCCGGCCGATATAGATAGTCAGGCCGTATCTGTCATGAAATCCTGCGGGGTCGAGGATGCATGTTGACTGGACGTTTTCAATCGTTTAGGGTCTAATTCCCGGCCGCTTGCGGCGTCATTCCCGCGTGCTTCAATTTGAAAGCTTTTCAAGTGGTGGAGATAGATCATAAGGCAATTTTCAACGGCCGCAAGATCATCTTGAATCTCCTAACCGTAAAAAGTACAAGCCCGACAGAAAGTGTCTCGGCTTCGTAAGCCGTTTTCAAGCGCAAAACCTTTCCCCACTATTGCTCTCATTCCATGCTTGTAAATCTCCGCCCTTAATTCTATTATTGATTAATGAATTTACTGTCAATCGAAACATCCTGCGACGAGTGTTCTGCCGCCATTTTGCAGGACAATCAACTGAAATCTGTTGTTATTTCGTCACAGCTAATCCATAGCGAATATGGCGGCGTAGTACCGGAGCTTGCATCGCGTGCGCACGTCGAGTTCATCGTTCCCGTTGTCGAGGAAGCCCTCCGAAAGTCGGGGATACGGAAGGACGAAATTGAGGCAGTGGCCGTAACGTATGGCCCCGGACTGGCAGGCTCGCTGATCGTCGGTTTGAGCTTTGCAAAAGCGTTTGCGGCTGCGCGTGGGATTCCCGTCGTCGGCATAAACCACATGGAAGGGCATCTCTATTCGACGTTCCTTGAAGAGGAGAGCCCAACGTTCCCCTTCATTTCCTTGATTGTAAGCGGCGGTCACACTATGCTGGTACACATCAGGGAACCATACTCCCATGAGCTGCTCGGCCAGACACGTGACGACGCGGCGGGAGAGGCATTCGACAAAGTCGCAAAGCTCCTCGGTCTAGGTTATCCCGGTGGGCCGATAATTGACAAGCTGGCGAAGGAAGGGAACCCTGAAGCATTTAGATTCCCGCGGGCTTTCATGCCAAAGAGTGCTGACTCAGAGAACAGCCAGTCTTTTGAATTCAGTTT
>JAKASW010000152.1 GCA_021818875.1 Bacteroidota bacterium | reverse complement strand
CTTCCGGCATCGACACGCAGATGATCTACGTCAGCCTCGGTGGGAATATGGATACATCCGTTGTTTGCTCGGCGCCCACGGGTGACCCGAAGAAATTCCTCGTCTCAATTGACACAACCGCCGCTCTGGACCACAATGCCGGCGACAGCGTGGCGATCAGGTTTGCACCCTTCGATTCTACGGAGAACCATGTCTACAGCTATTTCAGCACCGGACAGACTTTGAAACTGGACCATGTTAGCTTTAACCCGGTTGCCGACAAAGATACGACATACTATTTCACTTACGAAGATATTCACGGAGGATGGCACAAGGTCGATGGAGGTTCTGCAATTATCGACACCCTGAACCATGAAAGAGGCGAAAGCGTCGTCTACGTTCATGTGTTTGCCACAGATGATAGCGCGCATACGATCACAGTGAAGGAAGGAAACATCGGCGGAACCAGTCCACCAATGATTTTTCACCCTCTCGATCCGACAGAACCCGGAGCGGAAGGGAAGTGGACTGTTGAGGTTACCGGCCCGCTGAATCCCACGGGACCCTTTGAGTTCACTATCATCCCGCGCGACAGGTATTTCAACAGGTGGCGGGCGACAAGAGTCATGACCGGTGTGATCGTAAATATCTCATCCAACCTTATGGGTGAATTCGATACCGGCTCTAACCCGAAAGTCATATCAGGACCGACTCCGTTCACCGGTACTCTCTCCGGTGCTTCAGGGAATCTGGTTATATATGTATTCAACAACACGAGTGACCGGGTCCTTGGCAAGAGCAAGCCGATCGCCCTCACGGGTCAGGCTTTTTCTTTCGGTGACCTGGATGGGAGCGGAGACGTAACCGCATTCGATGCCGCTCTGATTCTCAGGTACCTTGTGGGAGATACGACGTTTACTCCAGCCCAGGTGGGTGCCGCTGATGTTTCCGGCGACGGGACTGTCACTGCTTATGATGCCTCGCTAATATTGCGATACGTAGCCGGAGACACCGGTGTCCACCTTGGGACGACTGCGAAAGGCAAACACTTTCCCTCATCTTCGATCTCCGGAGTAGGATCCGTTTTCATCGGCGAAACACAATATGGTACAGATGGTGCACTGAACGTGCCGGTGATGTTAAGCGGCGCGCGCTCGGTGCACGGCATTGAACTGGTGCTTAATATCGGTGGCTCAATCGATGTAAAAGGAGTGACCATAAATCCACCGTCGGATTGGCTGAGCGCATATCGTGTGAAAGACGGAATATTGAAGGTCGCGATGTCGGGAGCCACGCCGTTGGCACCGGGGTGCATGGCGAATATATCGGCAAGCTTGCTCCGCCAGGATGCAAACGTGAAATTAACCGGAGACGTGGTGTTAAACGAGAACGCGAAGCAGTCGCTCGGTGAAATCAAGCTCGCGGCGATGCCGACTAAGTTTGGACTCGACCAGAATTATCCGAATCCGTTCAATCCTTCCACAACGATAGGTTATCAATTGCCTGCGAGCAGTGAGGTAAGCCTGAAGATTTACGACGTACTTGGAAGAGAAGTGGCGGTGCTTGTTAACCGTCGGCAGAACGCCGGAGTATACAAGGTAGAGTTCGATGGATCGAAATTTGCCGGCGGAGTCTATTTCTGCAGGATCGTGGTACACGGGAACGATGGAAAGAGTTTTGTAGCCACTAAGAAGCTGGTCCTTGCTAAGTAAGGAGAAGATTCCCAATCGAAACCTAGAGAAGTTGCACAGAGTTTCACAGAGGGAAAGATTAAGGATTCAACATTGTGTAACTCTATGCCATACGCTGTGCGATTTTTCACTTTTCCAGGAAAAAGCCGGAGAAGTGCTTACAGTTCCGCCAAGTTATGGCGATAATTAAGCTAATTGCATGGAAAAGCGTCCAAGAAGCGGGTCCACGCAAATCGTAACCCTCGAAGATTCAATAGTAAGGGTTGTGACATTTATCAAAAAAAGTTGAAAAAAGGCTTGACAAATTGCGCTACACTGGTTAATATTTGCAAGTCGATAGGAGATGTACCCGTTAGAAAACTGACACTAAAACTTGCAGCAGGGAAGGATTATACGTCTCTAGCCGACCGCATCGCGGATCATGCAGAGAAAACCGGCGAAACCGTATGATGGTACACCGGTATTTCAAAGTGGAGAGTTATGAGATTTATTTACGGTTTTTTCAGTTCACGTTTCAATAGTCGAATAGAAAACGCAATGGGCGGGCAAGCGTGGGTATGCAAGCCACTCTGAGTTTTCCCGTTTGTTTGCTGTTTCATTTGAAAGAAAGGTAACCATAATAGGAGGTACAATGTTAAAGAAAAGATTCGGTTTGATGCGCTATGGAGGGATCGCGCTAACGGTTTTGTTTGCGTTCTCGTTCTCTGTCGCGCGTGCACAAACTGTCAATTTGCTTGCGCCCACTTTTGTTGGCGCGAAGGTGGATACAAACGCGATCCAGCTTCAGAGCAAGAATTTGGCCGGTCAGGGCGCGCAGGTCTTGGCAACGCCAATTTTTTTGGAGTTCAATAGTGCAGTTACTGGTGATACAATCTTCGTTGTTTCGTCCGGTACATTTCACTTCGCCGGGGGTCCATATGGCATCAGCAAATTCAATTCGATTATCGGATTGGACAGCGCAAGGGTCAGTGCAGGTGGCGATTCTTTAGCCATAGCAGTGACTACCAATGGATCTGGCACAGACTCCATCGAGATATCAGGTGTAAAAGTAGTGCCGGTGACGGTGAGTGCACCCTCTCGCTATTTGATCGGTGCACCGACTGCACAATTAACAGTCACAAGTGACTCAGCCTTGACTGGTGGTGGCACGCTAGTGAAAGGGGTTGCTCTGCTGCCGGGCAATTTCTATGAGGTCAATCCCAGCCTTATCGAAGCCCGTACCACCATTACCGCAGGAGACACGAATCAGGCCACTACCTACAATGTTCTTATGAATCTCGAAGACTTCAATGGCAACCCTGCTTTTGATAGTACGAGCAGTCCGACACTTGCGCCAAATGCATCCTTAGTGAATACTAGCCTATCTCCGGGTAACGGAAATGTACTTTACAATCGTGCTCCGTATCTCCGCAATCTTTCTGGTGCTCAAAACCAGATCGGCTATGTCCTTGGCTACACGAAGGTCGAACCAACATTGTACTTTGCGTGGATTTCTCCGGGAAACAACACGTTCTCAAGCGCGATTACCGTCAACCCGGGCGCGCCAGCAAATATCAGTGTCGCCTTGGTCGGTTCCAACAGCGACACGATAACCGTCACAGGATCGACTCAATACACGGCGACTGTGACTGATAAGTACGGTAATCAAGCGAGCAATCCCGGCATTGCTTTGGCTGAGAAAACGCCGCATGGTGCAGGGGCTCCAACTATCACGGGGACGAACCCCTACACGGTGACTTTCACACCAAGTCCCAATTTTGTCGGACTTGACACTCTAGTCTTCACCTCCCCCGTTGCTTCGCCTACTGCAACATACAATAGGGTGATCCTGATTAACCCGGGTCCAATTGGCGGCATCGTGGCCGACTTCTCCGGTTCTGCTACCGGTGCTACTGCAAGCGAGAACGTAGCCGTCGGTACTCAGATTTATGTGCGCGGATTCTTGACTGATGCATTCGGTAATCCAATTAATGCCACCAGCGGCTCTCAGGTCGGTTTCTCCGTAGGCAGTGCAACAGAGACTGATGGAGCGTCGTTTGGTACAGCGACAACGGCTTCCGTTTCTGCTGCGATCGCATCAACTCTGCTCGGCAAAGCTCTGACAAGCCCTGTTTCCGTGGTTGCAATTCCATATACTACGTCAGATACGCTCTCTGTTTTGTCAAGCAATGCGATCACTGCCACAACGACGAGTGGGTCGTACACTTCGACTGTGACTATCAACTTGCGATCCAATGTGCCTGCGAAGATGAAGATGGTGCAGACTGTAGGAACAGACAGTTCTGTGGTAGTCTCAAATTATGCCAATCCAATAGCGTTTACCGACACTCTGTGGGATTCGTATGGAAACCTTTCTGTTGCGCCCAGTTCAGCAACGATTCCTCCTCTCAAGAGCGCCTATGCCATCTACTTCTCAACCAAGGGATTTGCGAAGTTCGCACATGGAATCACCGCTGGTGATACCACTGCAGCCGACACCGTCTATCCAAATGCAAGCGGCGCTGTGACCACTACGAACCTAAGGTCATCCAAAGTTGCTGGCGCAGATGTACTGACCTCGGTGTCAGCAGCAAATTCTGCACTGACAAAATCTGCTCCGGTTTGGGTTACTCCGGGTCAGGTGGCGTCCATCTCACTTTACCCGCAGGGGTATGTCGCGAGTGCGACAAAGGACACAACTGCAGTTGCCGGCAGATCTGAGACGCTGTTCGTGCAGCAATTTGACCAGTACGGCAACCACGTTGACTGGGGTCAGCCTGGTAATACATTGCGAAGCACTTACAAAGCGGCGTTCCAACCGAGAATTGAGCTCGCGGCCGATACAGTCAGCAGCGGACACAATCGTGGCGGCTATATCAATGAGAGTTCCTTTGCGGTTGTTAATTTTAATGGCGCGACACCGACGAAAGCGGATACTGGCCTTGCCAGTGTAGGCGGCGACCTGATCGCCTCGGCCGCTTTTGTTCCGTACACTATTACTGCTGATACACAGAAAGTATTCGCGATAGACACTGTCACTGTCAATAATATTAATATTGTATTTAAAGACACTCTGACGGTCTACTCTATCCCAACGGGTATATTAAACACATTTACTCCGTTCATTGCGAAAGCCGACTCAGTCCATAATGCAGGTGATAGTGTGTTGGTGACTTTCACTGCGATTGACACTAATAAGAACACCATTTACACGTATGTCAATGGTGGCGTAACTCTGACTTTGAACCACACGGCTTTTCAACCGGTTGCCAGCAAGGACACCACGTTCTACTTCGACTATATCAAGTACAGCAATGGCGCACCCGTCGATACGATCAGCACAACCGGCGCTACTGCCATAACCGATACTATCTTCAACCAGGGCATGGCGAAGATCTGGCTGCGCAAGTTCAGAGCAGAAGATAGCGTTAATACTGTTACTCTTACGGTTGGTCCCACCAGTGCGACGAGCAGCAATGGAGTTATGTTCAAGCCGTTGGCGGCAACGCCCGCAGGTCCGAACAGTAAATGGGCGATCCAGGTTGCTGATACTTTGAACCCGACCGGTTCGTTCACATTCACGGTTGTTCCGCGCGACCAGTATTACAACGTTGACTCTGTCAACCAGTACATCGCAAGCATTGTTTCGAACCAGACCAGTGCGTTCAATGTCGGCAGCAATCCTAAAGTTATCCAGGGTCCGACGACATTCACCGGTACGTTGACGAGTGCGACTAATCCATTCGTGATGAACGTGCTCAACAACAACAACTCCGCGGTCTATGCTACGAGGACGATCCTCCTGTCTGGTCAGACGAAACTGATCAAGGGAGACGTTGCCGGAATAGGCAAAGTCGTTGCTTATGATGCTTCGCTCATCCTGAAGTATCTCGTCGGCGACACGACATTCACACAGCAGCAGCTTGCTGCAGCGGATGTTGCCGGTACGGGCACGGTCACTGCTTATGATGCTTCGTTGGTCCTGCGGTTCGTTGCAGGCGACAGCACTGTCGATTCGCTCTTCGCGAAGACTTTGAAGGGCTCGAAGTTCGCGGTGCAAGCGCTTCCCGCAGCAGGCTCGATTGCAATCGGTGCAGCTGAATCAGGAACCGATGGCTTGCTGAACGTACCTGTTACGATCTCCCAGGCCAAAGGCGTGTACTCCGCCCAGGTAACCCTTAATGTAGGTACGGCCGATGTAAACGTGTCGGTCGGTAATCTGCCGAAGGGTTGGATCTCAGAGTACCACAACGCAAACGGTGTGTTGAAGATAGCGATGGCCGGTACTACTCCTTTGAGCTCTGGCGACATAGCAACTCTGTCGTTCAAGCTCCAGGATCCGAGCCAGAAGATCGACATGACGGGCAGCGCCATGATCAACAATAATCCCGAGCAGGATCTCGGTAATATGGAAGTCGCTGCGGTTCCGGCAAAGTTCGATCTCGACCAGAACTATCCGAATCCGTTCAACCCGACAACCACGATCAAGTATCAGCTTGCGAAGCCTTCGAACGTCACGCTGCAGGTATACAACGTGATGGGTCAGCTCGTAACAACTCTGGTCAACAAGAACCAGAATGCGGGATACTACACGATCATCTGGAATGGGCTGAATGAGCACGGTGAGCAAGTTGCAACCGGAGTATACTTCTATCGGTTGAACGCTGGTTCGTTCAATTCAATAAAGAAGATGTTGCTCCTGAAGTAAAGAGCAAAGCGGTCCCGACCTCATCCATAAGGATGAGGTCGGGGTTCAATTACCCCTTAAAAGGTGAATTTAAAAGAAAGGTGAGTTAGATGTTAAGATTTAGCAGGGATGTATCTAGGGTTTTCGCTCTCGCCTTCGCTATGCTCATACTACAGAGCGGTTTGAGTATGGCGCAGACGCAGGTCAGCGTCAACCTTCCGAATGTCGTTGGCATGGCTCCGGGAGATACAGTAGTCCTGCCGATAACGACCAGTAACCTGGCGGGCTACAATATAAGCGCCTATCAATTCACGTTGTCATTCGACCCGACAATCGTAAAAGTTATCGGTTATGATACGACAGGGACGCTTTCAGCCGGGATGTCGATTTCGCTTGTCACACAACATTCTGGCCAGGCAGGCGTTGCCGCGGCCTCGGTAAACAGCATAACCGGAACCGGCGTCCTTCTGAAAATCGATGCCGTCATCTTGAAGGCTGGAGCCAGTGCGCTTTCCCTCGGGAACACGCTCCTGTTCAACACGGGGACGCCCACGGCAAATTCGCATGACGGTTCCATCAACGGTACCTCAACTGTAACTGTTAGTGTACCTGCGGTCGGCGATTCCGTCGGCGGCACGGTCATGATTCCGATCAATACGACGTCGATCGTAGGGCAGAGCGTGTATTCGTACCAGTTTACGGCATCGTACGATCCATCCGTTGTCCAACTGACAGGGAGCGGATATTCGACAACAGGTTCGCTATCGGCATCCGGGCTGCAGATAACCTCAAGTTCTGCGCCTGGCAGTATAACGATAGCGGCCGCCGGAAGCGACACAATCACAGGCAAGGGCACATTGATTTACCTGACCGGAAAGATATTGAAGGCCGGTGTAAGCCCGTTAGTGCTTGCAGGTTTCCTGTACAATGGCGGAACGCCAACTACCGGCGTAAGCTATGGTACGGTGTCTGGTGTAGGTGCACCTGTGGTTGCGAGTTTTTCTCCGAATCCCACGCCGACAAAAATCGAGAAGGACAGCACGGTCACATTCTCGGTTACTGTGACTCCAGGGGCGGTTATCGACAGCATCGTTACCTATTCGTGGTACGTCAACAATATCAGGATGGCCGTCGGCACGAGCAATTCCTACAAAGCCGTCCTTAGCACCAACGGAAACACGACGGTTATGGTTGTTGCGAGAGACGCTTATGGACTAACCGTTTCACAGAGCTGGAGCTTTCTGGTGACCGGGATTCAACAGCTTTCCGGTCTTCCGACTAAGTTCGCTCTTGGTCAGAACTATCCGAACCCGTTCAACCCGACAACGAACATTTCGTTCGATGTGCCGAAAGCTGCAAACGTGCAGATAGTCATTTATGACATCCTCGGTCAGCAAGTACGCAGTCTTGTGGATCAATACATGATGCCCGGGCGGTACAGCGAGACCTGGGATGGATTGAACAATGACGGACAACAGGCTGTCAGCGGAATCTATTTCTACAGGATGCAGGCAGGCAACTTTGTCCAGATGAAGAAGATGGTGCTTCTGAAGTAAGCATTCTTTTCAAGTTAGATTTAAATGAAAAGCCCCTCGAACTCCGAGGGGCTTTTCGTTTGAGAAGGTACACAGAGTTTCACAGAGGAAAGAATCAATGATTGAACACTGTGGAACTCTGTGTCATACTCTGTGCAACTCTGTGAAGAATCTTTTGGCGCTGGTAATGTCCGTAACTTTGTGTAGTATCTTCCGCATGTTATATTCTTACTAATGCATCTCTCGGAAGAAGAAATAGATACTCTAAAAAATGGCTTGCGCGAGCTGGATGCAGATGCCAGGCTATATCAGTTCGGCTCAAGGGTAGACGACTCCAAGAGAGGCGGCGACATCGACCTCCTTATCATATCGCGCAAACTTGATAAGAAACAGCTTCGAAAGATCAGACGCAAATTCTACGACAGATTCGGAGAGCAAAAGATGGACCTCGTCATAGACAACGGCGAAATGTGCGATCCATTTGTCAGAGAAATAATGCGCAGAAGAGAGGTCTCCTTTCTAACATCGACGAATGTTCTGACATGAAAGACCTCCGTAATGACATTGTCCACGAGTACTTCGATGAGGACATGAAAGCTCATTTTGATGAGATGTTGGAGTACAGTCCGAAGCTGATCGAAATCATTAAGAACACTATCAAGTATTCCTCCAAATACCTTTGATCGATTAATCCGGTGTACCACGATCCCATGAATCCTTCATTCAAATATTTCTCTCCCTGTTTATGGGTATGATTTCCGGCTGGGGTAGATACCCGAAGATCGATGCCGAAGAGATGTCGTTCGAGTCTGATCACCATCTTCAAAACCTCCTGAACGCTCCGGCGGATTCCCGTACCCTGATCCCGCGCGGTCTCGGCCGATCCTACGGTGACAGCTCGCTGGCCGAAAGAGTGATCTCGACAAAGCGGATGGACAGGCTCATTTCATTCGACGATGGCACAGGTGTTCTTGTTTGTGAATCGGGAGTAAGCATAGCAGAGATACTGAATGTTTTTGTTCCTCGCGGCTGGTTCATTCCGGTAACCCCGGGGACGAAATTTGTGACGATCGGTGGGGCAATCGCCAGCGATGTCCATGGAAAAAATCATCATCTCTCAGGAAGCTTCAGCAACCATATCGTGTGGATCGATCTCGCGTTGGCTGATGGCGAAATTGTGAGATGTTCCACGAAGGAGAACCGGGAACTCTTCCTCGCGACCTGTGCGGGGTACGGGCTTACCGGTGTAGTTCTCCGTGCAGCAATTCAACTGACGAAAGTCGAGACTCCGTACATCAGGCAGCACACGATTAGGGCGGCAAATCTGGACGAAGCGATGGCCGCATTTGAGAACAATCGTAATTGGACATATTCCGTAGGGTGGATCGATTCACTTTCGAGCGGCAACAGCTCGGGAAGAAGCGTGATCATGCTCGGTGAGCACGCGAGTACCGGGGAAATTGCGTCGTTCATAAAAGGGGCACACTCTGACGCCGGCCGAGGCGCCAGCGGAAAAAGCCGGCTTACGGTGCCGTTCGACTTTCCTGCGTTCGCACTCAATTCCTTCAGTGTGAGCACGTTCAATTATCTTTACTACCACAAATCGACTGCGAATCCAAAAGATAGTCTCGTAAAGTACCAGCCTTTCTTCTATCCGCTCGACGGAATTTTGAACTGGAACCGGATCTACGGCAGGCGCGGCTTTACACAGTACCAGCTTGTACTTCCAAAGGAATCGAGCCGGGAAGGTCTGAAGGAAATTCTGAAGATGGCTTCTTCCGGCGGCAACGCATCTTTCCTGACGGTCCTGAAGCTCTTCGGTAATGAAGACCTGCCATACCTGTCATTTGCATTGGAGGGCTACACGCTTGCTCTCGATTTTCCGATAACCAGGTATATCTTCGACGAGTTGGAAAAATTGGATGATATTGTGAAGATACATGGCGGTCGCCTGTATCTGACGAAGGATTGTAGGATGAGTATAGAGATGCTGAGAGCGGGTTTCCCCAAACTCGACAAATTCCTCGAAGTGCGCGAGCGTATCGATCCGCAGAGACGGTTCGCATCGCTTCAGAGCAAAAGGCTGGGCCTATGAAAAGTCTGTGTTGCGCCTACCGAGCTTCCCTATCCCTATAAAGTGAATTACCACCGGCAAAGCCGGTGGCTTCTGAAAGGCATCGATTGAAATCGACGCCTTCCCAAGAGCGCGAAACCCTAAAGGGTTTTGTGCTCTTG
>JAKASW010000151.1 GCA_021818875.1 Bacteroidota bacterium | reverse complement strand
CAAGGTCGACGGAAAGATCATTCAAAAGATCGAGGAAGCGGCAGATTATACCAAGCTGAAAAAAGATAACCTCGTCGACAGTGTCGTATTTCTGATGAAAGATACAGTTCACACGAGGCGTACACTGATGGCACTGAAAAGTGAGCTTAAGTCGAGAAGAATTCCGAGCGCTCAAGTACGCCGAATTGTTCACATTGCAAAGACGAGGCTCGTCGTCGCAAGAAGAATACGGCTGCTTAGCACAATGCACAAATTCTTTCGCCACTGGCACGTCGTCCATCTTCCTTTTGCGATCCTCATGTTCTTCATAATGTTTATCCACATAGGAGTTGTAATGGCGTTGGGTTACAGATGGATATTTTAGGAGGGGATTCACAAGGAAGGAGAATTAGAACTTGGGTGAAGTCCTGATTGAAAACCTAGTGACCTATGGAGCGGTCGGCATTATAACAGTCGCAGTACTGGTGTGGTACCTTATGGTGAAGCACCGCACTTCAAAATCCAACCTCACTAAAATCGAAGCGGCAAAAAAGGTTGGGACTCACGAACCTGTTTCACTGCATCCGGTCGTAAACGAGGAGATCTGTATCGGAAGCGGCGCGTGCATAACGGCCTGCCCGGAAAAGGATATACTTGGCATAATCGATGGTAAGGCATATGTCATAAATGCGGCGCGGTGTGTAGGCCATGGTGCATGCTTCCATGCATGCCCGGTCCATGCAATATCACTGAACATCGGTACGGAGAAGCGAGGCGTGGATCTTCCGCACGTGAGCCAGGAATTCGAGACCAACATCTCCGGCCTCTACATTGCCGGGGAGCTCGGCGGGATGGCTTTGATCAAGAACGCAGTCGAGCAAGGCAAACAGGCAGTGCAGTTTTTCGTAAGGAAGATGGACAGGAAAGTTACGACAGACTATGACCTCGTAGTGGTCGGTGCCGGCCCTGCTGGCATTTCCGCAACATTAGCCGCGGTGAAAAACGGATTGAGGTGCCTCACTTTAGAGCAAGACTCGTTAGGCGGTACGGTCTTCAACTTCCCCCGGCAGAAGATTGTGATGACCTCACCAATGGATCTACCTCTATACGGGAAGGTCAAATTCAGGGAGTCTCGCAAATCAGATTTGATCGACATCTGGAGGCAGGCTCTGAAGCAAAACGAAGTCATGATAAATGAGAATGAAAAAGTGGAATCTATCACAAAGGATGGATCCGCATTCACCGTCACGTCTTCCAAGGCCACCTACACTTCGAAAGGTGTCATAATGGCAATAGGCAGAAGAGGATCTCCGAGAAAGCTTGGCGTGCCGGGCGAAGGGAAGGAAAAGGTGGCATATAGGCTTCTGGAACCAGAGATGATCCAGGACAAGAAGGTGCTGATCGTCGGTGGCGGAGATTCTGCAATCGAAAACGCCATGATGGTCGCCGAAGCAGACATAAGGAACGCTGTTACGATAGCCTATCGTGGGGAAAATTTCTCCAGACTGAAGCCCGCAAACCTGGAGCACATTTCACTTGCTGTCGCGAACAAGAGAATAGTCGCGATGTTTAACACAAACGTGAAAGAAATCCTGGATGATAAGGTAATTCTAACCGTCAGAGATCGACCTGAACCGGTCGAGATCGATAACGACCTGGTGTACATCTTCGCGGGAGGAACGCTGCCAACCGAGTTGCTACAAAAAATCGGAATATCGTTTCAAACAATGTTCGGCGACGCAATCCTCAGACATGAAGCATAAGCGGAAAATCTTGAAGAGATATCTGGCCACCATACTAGTCACTATGTCGGTGGCGGCAACGGCATTGGGCCAGATATCCCCGGGCCCGCTCACCAAGTACCACGAAAAGTATGATGGTCTGAGCAACTGCACGCGCTGTCATGTCATCGGCAACCAAGTCCCGAATTATAAATGCCTCGCCTGCCACACTGAGATCCAGATTCTCATCAACGAAAATACGGGATACCACTCCAACCCACAGGTCAAGGATAAGCTCTGCGCATCATGTCATAGCGAACACCATGGCAGGAATTTCCAGATAATCCATTTCGATCCGAAAGCCTTCAATCATGCGTTAACCGGATTCATTCTTCAAGGGAAGCACGCAAGGCTGCAGTGCGCGGAGTGCCATCAAGCCAGGTTTGTGACGAACGCTTTGTTCAGGAAGCACACAGGTTCATACCTCGGTCTCGACACAACCTGCACAACCTGTCACACGGATCCACATCAGGGCACGCTCGGCGACAATTGCGCATCATGCCATGACGAAAACGGCTTCAAGCCCGCCGCAAAATTCAATCACAACGACACGAAATTCGCTCTGACCGGTACCCACAAGAAACTGGAGTGCGCGCGATGCCACGTCCCGGTTATAAGGAATGGTAAGCCATTTGTCGAGTACGCCGGTTTGAATTTCGCCAACTGCGTACCGTGCCATAAGGATCCACACAACGGCAAGTTCGGTGAAATTTGCGAAAGATGCCACAACACCGTATCCTTCACCCTTGTAAGTGCCGAGACTTTCAATCACAACCTGACCGGATATCCACTGGTAGGCAGGCACAGAGAAGTTGCCTGCAAAGACTGCCACGGAAGTAATTTGGACTCACGACCGCAATTCCGGCTCTGCACCGACTGTCACAAGGATTACCATCACGGGCAGTTCATGGTCAACAACACCGTAGAGAACTGCGCGGATTGCCATACGGTCTTCGGATTCCAATTGACCACCTATACAATCACAAGACACAATGAGACGAAATTTGCACTCACCGGAAGTCATCTTGCGGTATCATGTCAACAATGTCACCTGATCAACAAGACATGGGAATTTACGACGATAAGCACAGAGTGCATCAGTTGTCACAAGAACGTACATGGGGATCAACTGACAAGCAAATTCCTTCCGGACGACAAATGCACGGCATGTCATACCACGGAAACATGGGATAAAGTCACGTTCGATCACAACACGACAAGCTTCAGACTTTCAGGCAAGCACGCGACGCTTGGCTGCAAGTCGTGCCACTTCCGCAAAGGTGCAGAGGGAGTCGAAGTGTCGGTATTCAAGTCGTTGAATCCTCACTGCGAAACTTGCCACAAGGACATACACTACGGGCAGTTCGCAGTTGCAACCCCTGGCGTAGACTATTCACCATGCGCAAGCTGCCATACTTTCAACAACTGGGCTCCGGTGAAATTCAACCACGACAATACCAGTTTTCCATTGACCGGTACCCATGCGAAGCTTCCTTGCGCGGACTGTCACAAACGGATCACCAGAGACGGAAATACTTTTGTCCTGTACAGAATAAAGGACTTCAAGTGCGCGGCATGCCATTCGTCCTAAGAAAGAATATTTGTCTACTGCCTCAAGATGGTAGCGATCAAAAGGGTAGAGTCTCCAGATGCCATGGTACAAGCCCCAAACAGGCTCTAATAGCCAAATGCGAGAGTTCCAAAAAGATTGCCTGTTCCCGCCGAGCCGGAACTTCGGAAATGGTTCTTGGGATTTATCTCGTGCTTGGCATTTCGATCCTGGAACTTTTTCCTTCCTCGGTTGCCTTTGCACAGTCGCCGCACGGACCCGGTCTTAAGTTGGATTGTTCATACTGCCATCTTCCCACCACCTGGAATGTGATGCCTATGGAAATGAAGTTCAACCATGACAAGATGACTTCGTTTCCGCTTGTGGGGCAGCACGCCCGGGTCTCTTGCGCATCGTGTCACAAAGACTTGGCCTTCTCAGATGCCAAAAGCGCATGCGTCTCTTGCCACACAGACGTACACAAGGGTACTCTCGGCATGGACTGTCAGAGTTGCCATTCGTCTCAAACGTGGGTCGTGGCCGATGTAGAGGAGATCCACCAGAGAACTCGCTTCCCTCTTGTAGGTGCACACCAAAATGTCGACTGTGCAAGCTGCCATACTCAGTACGCACAGATGTATTTTCCACCCATCAGTACGCAATGCATCACCTGCCACTCCCAGCAGTATTATTCATCGACCGCACCCAATCATGTCCAGACAGGGTTCTCAACTCAATGCCAGACGTGCCATGGTGTGGCTGCAGATGGCTGGGGGCCGACAGACTTCAACCACAGCTTCTTTCCATTAGTTGGTGGACACAATATTCAGAACTGCTTCGCATGTCACCAGAGTGGAAACAATAATTTCTCCGGCCTGTCGACGGCATGCTACTCGTGTCATACCGGCACTTTCGCCGCCACAACCAATCCAAATCATGTGACCGCAGGCTTCCCGCACAATTGCGCAGAATGCCATTCGATTACTGACTGGACTTCGGTCACGTTCAACCACAATTCTACCGGATTTCCATTGACAGGGGCACACATCAATGTCCAATGTTCCCAGTGCCACACCGGCGGTTACGCCACCTCCCCGTCTACCGCTTGTATAGGTTGCCACCAGACAGATTACAACAATACGAGCAATCCTCCGCACGCATCTGCAGGATATCCAACTGACTGCACACAGTGTCATACGACCACTGCCTGGACTCCTTCAACTTTCAACCACACTTATTTTCCAATTACGTCGGGCCATCACGCATCACCGCCGCTCCAATGTTCAGAATGCCATACCGACATTTCGAACTTCGCGATTTTCTCCTGCACAACGAGCGGTTGCCACGCACAGTCTGAGACCGACCAGCACCACAACGGCGTGTCAGGATATGTCTATAGCCCGACGTCGTGTTACACCTGCCATGCAAACGGCAGAGGAGGCGATTGAAATGAAAATAAAGTTAGACCTGAATGCAGTTGCGAGCCTTTCTTTCTTTGCGTTCCTGTTCACGTCTCGAGCAGCGTATTCGCAACAAAAGAAAATCGAAAAGAGACAAGGGACGATTTCTTTCATCACACCGCAAAACATTTATGTCGGATTCAAGAATACAGACGGGATTTCAGATGGCGACACGCTGTTTCTTCAGACCGACGGGAGACTGATTCCGGCGGCATTGGTCAAGTATCGGTCTGCGATGTCGTGCGCCGGGCCTCAGCTTGGTGATTTGAATCTGAAGACAGGAGATAAGATTGTCGCGTTTGCCAAAGTTGAGACAATTCAAAAAAGCGCCGAATCCACGTTGTCTCCGGTGACAAGCGACACGGCGTTTGTTCATTCCGGGGCGCTGCTGCAGCCGGTAGTTGCTAACACGCCTCTGATAGTCACACCCTCTCAAAACATATACGGTGGTCTGTCGGCAAACTCATATTCGAATTTTTCTAATTATTCAAACGCTACAAACTTCGAGCGGTGGTTCTATACTTTGAATCTCAATGCTGACCGCTTAGGGGGATCAAGATTCTACTTTACCAACTTCATGAATTTCACATACCTCGCAAATCAATGGAGAGGTATCATATCCAATCCGTTCAATGACCTGATGGTGTACGATCTGGCATTCGGGTACAAAACAAATGAATTCCAGGCCTGGGTCGGAAGACGGATCAACGAAGATGTTCCAGACCTTGGATCCGTTGACGGAGTTCAGGCAGAAGCGAAATTGGGCAACTTGCTGTCAATCGGCGGCATTGTAGGAACCAGACCCGACTTCTATACTATGAACTATGATTCACATCTGCTCGAGTTCGGCGGTTGCCTTACCAGGCGTGATACTCTCTCGAACGGTTTCATGTCCAATACTTTCGGAGTCTTCCAACAGGATAACAGCGGGCGCATCGACCGGAGGTTTCTATACCTTCGTCACACGAGCTACTGGTTTAACTCCCTCAGCTTCTACATTTCCGCAGACGCCGACCTGTATAAACTTCAGAATGGTATTCCAATGAACACCATCTCTCTGACGAGCCTCTTTCTTTCCTCCACCTACACTCCGATGAGTCTCGTTTCTTTGGATCTTACTTTTAGTGCTTTGAGAAACATAATCTATTACCAAACCTTCAGCACCACAGTTGACAGTTTCCTTTTGAGCCAGAACCAATTACGCCAGAACGTCACGGCGACCATCAGTCTTAGACCTGCCATATACACCTATATCAGCTTTATGGGATCTTACAGTTTTCAAGTCGGCGATATTCTACCGACAAGGGATGCCGGGATCAGCATTTCTCAATCTCAGATTCCATTTCTCCAGATATCTCTGACGGCTACATACGAGAAGATTCTGAGCAATTATGTTTCCGGTGCTGAGTACGGCCTGACGTTCAACAAGTATATCCCCTTTAATTCCTCGTCCGTTTCTGTTGGGTTTACAAGGAATGATTATACCTACGGGAATACACCCGGAAGCCAATTCCAGGACATGGTCATGGCACAAGGCTCCACGAGGATTGTCAACAACCTCTTCTTCAATATGTTCTACCAGGGGACATTCGCCAGTACGACGACTTACAGCTCGATTATGGGCGGGTTGAACCTGAGATTTTAGAAATTGGTTTTGATCAATAGAAGCGAGAGAATTTTTTCATAACATAGGCACATAGCCATATATTTGATCTATGTTTCCTATTTTTCTTTGCGGTTTATCTTTACGGCTTCAGCCGACCGCAACCAGAGTCTCATTAGAAATTCATTATTCCAAATAGCGGAAGGAAACGATAGGGATGCAGGACCTTACAGGAAAGACGGCTCTTATTACGGGTTCCACTGACGGACTCGGCAAATTGACGGCGGAACGCCTGGCAGCACGAGGTGCCACAGTTTTGCTCCACGGTAGAAATCCTGAGAAAGGCGAACGTATCTTGTCTTCATTGAAGAGAAACACCGGCAGCACGGACCTTCAATACTACAACTCCGACTTCTCATCTTTGGTCGAAGTCAATTCTATGTGCGACACAATAATGCGACGGCACGCGAAGCTCGACTTGCTGATCAACAACGCCGGTATTGGCGGCGGCCCACGCGGCACAAAGAATCGGGAATTGAGCCGTGATGGATACGAATTAAGGTTTGCAGTGAACTACCTTTCGCACTTCCTCCTGACCTACAAACTCTTATCCACAATAAAGGCCGCTGCACCGTCAAGAATTGTCAACGTTTCCTCGATCGGTCAACAGTCAATCGATTTCGACAACTTGATGCTTGATGAGAATTATGAGAGCTTCCGTGCCTATCGCCAGAGCAAGCTTGCACAGATCATGTTCACGATCGATTTGGCGGAGGAGATGAAGGCGACCGGAGTCGTTGTCAATTGCCTGCATCCGGCGACGTTGATGAATACCAACATGGTGCACGAGTTTTTCGGAAGTACGATGAGCACCGTCGAAGATGGAGCGGATGCGTTAGAGTACGTGGCAACTTCCGAGGAGACGGCCAAAGTCACAGGCATTTACTTCAGCGGTAAGTACGAGTCAACGGCAAACGACCACGCCTACAACGCGGATGCGCGCAGGCAGTTGCGAGAGTTAAGTTTGTCGCTGATTCAGAAATATCTCAGCAAAGCTAATGTTTAGCGTATCGGCGGAGTCTTCTAATCCACATCGTATTTGATGAGTGAGAAGACATCCTTGTCAGGAATTGCCTTGCGGCCCTCGAGCGGTGTCAGCTCAATCAGAAAGCAAATCCCTTCTACACTTCCCTGCAATCTGTCGATCAGCTTGCACGCTGCCGCGATTGTCCCACCGGTAGCAAGCAAGTCATCGTGAACGAGAATCCGGTCTCCTTTCACGATCGCGTCTTTGTGGATCTCCATCGAGTCGGTACCATACTCCAGTTGGTACTCCTGCCAGATGACATCCGCGGGAAGCTTACCGGGTTTACGAATAGGCACGAACCCTGCACCAAGTCTGTACGCAAGCACGCTTCCGAATATGAAGCCTCGCGACTCGACCGATACCACTTTGTCAATTCGCTTGTCCTTATAATGTTCGTAAAACATGTCAACGACTTGAGCAAACGCCTGTTTGTCTTTCAACAATGTTGTAATGTCTCGAAACATGATTCCCTTCTTGGGAAAATCCGGAACCGTTCTGATCTTGTTTTCGATGTCCACTATTTCCACTCCAGTTGTTTCTTGTTCAAGAATGCGTCTACACCTTTTCTGAAATGCTCGGTCGATCGTGCCACGACATTCATCATAGCACTGTAGTTCAATGCTTGTTCCAAACTCATTTCTTTCAATTCGGACAGTAATGTTTTGGTGAGAGAGACTGCGCCCCCGCTGGTTCCTCTCGCAAATCCGGACAGGAATTCATTCACACGGTCGTCGATCGCATTGTCATCGACAATTTCGGTGATCACGCCCATTCGCAGAGCTTCTTCCTGCCCGATAATTTTTCCCGTTAGGGATAGCAATCGCACGTCGGTCTCACGGAGTTTCCGAAGTGCAAAGTTCAAAACAACTGCAGGCACGAACCCGATCTTCACCTCCGTGAAACCGAATTTCGCTTTCTCGGAAGCGAACACTATATCGCTCGCCAGAACAAGCCCGAATGCTCCCGCAAGTGCCGCTCCCCTGACAACGGAACAAGTAAGCTTCTTGCTTCTATAGATCTTGATAAGCATATCCTTGAGTGCGCATGAATCCTCGAAGTTAGCAGCAGATGTGTTTTCGGAAAGCCTCCTGAGGTAAGCCAGGTCGGCACCGGCGGAGAACACATCGCCTGTGGCTTTGAATACAATCGCCCTGACATTGTCGTCCCGATCCGCTTCATCAAATCGTGCTATCAATTCCTCGACCGCCAGATCATCGATTGCGTTTTTTTTCTCCGGGCGATTCAGGGTTAGAAAAGCAGCTCCCTCTTTGGTTTCAAACGCCACTCTCTGACTCATTTGTCACTCCTTTTGAGATGAATGCTGATGCAACTATTTAAACTTCCCATACATGGCTTGCCATCCTCCCTCACGTACCACGGATGGAATTTATCACGAGGCCTACTCAAAGGAAAGACAGGAACCAACGCAGACGACTCCTCTGCAATCATGGCAGCACCCGGCGACCGTTCATGCACAAATTCAATCTATAGGCTTCGACAGGAAACTTCTTTGGGACGAGTTCTGCTAATGCCTGTCCGCCCGGTCTTCCTGCAGGCAGGTATAAATGCGATTCCTTATGCAAATTGATTTTAAGTGCTTCATAAGATACTTTTTATCAATGAGTAACAGCACCTTTTCGGGAATACTCGCACAGAGTTCGAGTGCCCGGGATTGTTGTTTTCCAATACTCTTTCAGGAGGAGAATTTCTGATATGAGAATCCTCGTTATTGAAGATGAAAGAAAAGTCGCGTCGTTTATCAAGAAAGGTCTGGAGGAACAATCTTATGCCGTCGATGTCGTGTACGACGGCAAGCAGGGAGAACAGCTTGCGATTGAAAATGAGTATGATGTGATAGTTTTGGACGTTCTTCTTCCTGTTCAGGACGGGATAACTACTTGCCGGAGAATAAGACAAGGCAAGGTGAATACGCCAATTCTTATGTTGACCGCTCTTGGAGGTACTGACGACAAGGTACGCGGACTCGATTCGGGTGCAGACGACTACCTTACAAAGCCGTTCCACTTTGAAGAGCTGCTCGCAAGAGTGAGAGCACTTCTCCGGCGCACCGGTCAGGACAAATCGACGGTACTTCAAGTTGGAGAGCTCGTGCTCGACCCCGTTACACGTGAAGTGAACCGAGGAGGAAAACAGATCAAATTAACCACGAGAGAGTTCGCACTTCTGGAATATCTGATGAGAAACAAGGGACAAATTTTATCCCGGGCTCACATTGCGCAGCATGTGTGGAACGTCAGCTTCGATATGGAGTCCAATGTCATCGACGTGTACGTGAAGCTGCTCAGGCAAAAAGTGGACAAAGATTTTGATGCACCTCTTATCCAGACTATAGTGGGCGCTGGATACATGTTGAAAGAGAACGATGAGAACCATTAGAGCGAAAATAATTCTACTCTTCGTGGTTATCTTCGGGTTCACTCTGTCACTCTTTTCAGGAGTACTGTATTTTCTTTATGCGCGTCAAAGTGCACAAAACTTCGATTTGAACCTGAGCAACGATGCACTTGAGATCGCAGGCATTGTCAAGAGCGACAGTTTTTTTAACCAGGATTTCCTATCCGGAATAACCGGTCAACCGGCACAGCAATCTTTCGGACCAAATCGATACGTCCAGGTAATCTCGATTACCACCGGCCAAATCGTTTTGAAATCTTCGAACCTACAGAAGACACTTCCGATAAGTAA
>JAKASW010000150.1 GCA_021818875.1 Bacteroidota bacterium | reverse complement strand
CAGCCCCGGCTACGGGCGACTACCAGATCGGAATCTTTTCATCTTCGCATCAGGGAAGATTATTCTTCAACGGAAAGCTCATCGTGAACCGATGGAAACGGACCGAAGGGATGAGCTTCGGGAATAAGACCGTTCATCTCGTGAAAGGTAGGGAATACCCGGTGAAGGTTGAATATGCAAACATGTCGGGGTTTGCCTTCCTCGGCCTGGCGTGGCACAGGAATGTTCCGGAACCGAGCGACAAGGTCCTGCTTCGGGAAGCGGTAGAAGCGGCAAAGAAGTCGGATGCCGTTATTGCGGTTGCCGGCATATCTCCGCAGCTTGAAAGCGAAGAAAATCCCAGGATAGACCTTCCGGGATTCAGAGGCGGTGACCGGACCTGGCTCAGGCTTCCGGCCGAGGAAGAGGCGATGCTCGAGGCGATTCACAAGACCGGCAAACCGATAATCCTGGTGCTCGTCGGGGGAAGTGCACTCGGAATAAACTGGGCGAAGAAGAACATTCCTGCTATCATGGACGCCTGGTATCCTGGAGAACAAGGCGGAAACGCCGTAGCGGATGTGATCTTCGGAGATTATGATCCCGCCGGAAGACTCCCGGTCACGTTCTACAAATCAGTCAAGCAGCTACCGCCTTTCACCGACTACAGCATGAGGGGAAGAACCTATCGCTACTTCAAAGGTACTCCGCTTTATCCGTTCGGCTACGGCTTGAGCTATACGACCTTTGCTTACTCCGGCATGAAAGTGAGCAAGCCGGTCGTAACTTCTGCGGACACATTGAATGTGTCTCTCGATGTCAACAACACCGGCAGCATGGACGGAGACGAAGTCGTCGAGCTCTACGTCAAACACCTCGATGTGAAAGGGTTCCACGCAATCAAATCGCTCAAAGGCTTCGATCGCGTCGCGATCAACAGGGGTGAGACTAAGACCGTGGATATTCTACTCCCGGTGAAATCGCTTGCGACCTACAACGTTAAGGAGAAAAAGGTCATGGTCGAGCCCGGAAAGTATGAGCTTCAGATCGGATCATCGTCGAGAGATATCAGGCTAACACGTACGATTGACGTAAGGTGACTGAGTCAGAAGAACGATTGACTCAGCCGGTACCTTTTGGGTTGCTTTCGTTCCTATTTAAATAGGTGTGCATAGTCCTTAAAGAACTGTTCCACGGTCCTTGGTGGTCTGCCCGGTACCTCCTCAGCCGTTTCGGTTATAAACGGCTTATTATATGACAGATTGAGGAAAGGGCTTCTGTACCACGATGGTGCATCGGGGACGAAAGCTGCCTCCTTTTTGATGGCATCGCTCAGCGCTTGCGCAATCTCCGAATAGCCGTACGCTTTGCCGCCAGTGAGAACATAGCCTTTGTTGATGTGCAATACAGGATGCGTGAGAGCGGTGAAAGCTACCTCGGCAATATGTCGTGTGTCTATTAATGTGAGTCTATCATCGCCGTTTCCTCCGTAAACCTTTCTTTCCCTCACGTTGAATTGCTTGCCAGGAAGCTAACTGAGCGAATTCCAGACGTAATTTCGTTGACTGGCGGCAGCGGTGCCAGGAAAACAAAAGTGAAGTATCGGTTTATGACTACGTTGACATCCATTTAAGAATGCTGGAAAGGATGCAGCATAAGCGGCTCAACGGTTACGCTTCGCTGGGATATAAAATGAAAGGAGAATTGATGGCGCCCGAATCCGTAAATTTCATCTTCGACAAGTCCAACTTCTACCCTGTCTACTCAAACGATATTGTGAGTGCACATCAGGAAATTCTGGTTATCAGTCCATTTGTTACAAGAAGACGGGTCGAACAAATGCGTTGGCAACTTAGGGATGCCGTCAACAAGGGCATGAGAGTGACCGTCATAACCAGACGGAGTGGTGACTTCAAAGAAAAGGATCGCCCGATTCTGGATCATGTCTTTGATAGTTTGAAAGGCGACGGAATCGATTTGCAATTCCGTTCCGGCATACACCAAAAATGCGAATTCGTAGATCGGCGGATAGTCTGGTATGGAAGCGTAAACCTCTTAGGCTTCGGCGGCTCCGAAGAAACCATGATGCGAACAGAGAGTTCAAATATCGCCAGCGAGCTGCTGGAAAGCTTAAATTTGAGAGTTGCAGTTTAATCTCAAAACACGAGGGACAAACATGAAATCGGTTTCATCCTTTCCTGAATTGATGGAAATCCAAAATGACTACGAGAAATCTGAATCGGTGTTCAGGCAGGCACAAAGGCTCATCGACAACGAAATGTGTACCATGGTCAGTGAATCAAATGGCGGGTTCGATTTCATCGTCGAGGACAGGTTCGACGACTTCAGGGTCGTTATCGGGATTGCCGGGAAAAGACTCTCGCTTTCCTGCAGCTGCGGCTCGCGCCTCGATTGCTGTCCTCACGCCGCTGCTGCACTCATACTCCTCAGACGGAAGTTTGACGAGGAGAGGAGGAGAGTTTCAGTCTCGACCTTTATTCAATCATGAATTTTATCGATCCTGAGGTGCTTGCTCCTCAATGGGAATTTTCGATGAACCACTGCTATTTCGACAGGGAGAAGAAGAACCAGATAACGGGCTACTTCAATTTACAGGAATTGAAAGACAGACTTGCCGACCATGTCATCAGGAGAGAGAAGTCCGACGTCCTGAGTCAACTCCCTGCAGTCCAGGAGGTAACGGTTCCTGTCGAGCTTCACGAAGCGCAGGCCGAGATACATGCCGGTCTTGCGAGGTCTCCCGCACCGATCCTTCACAAGAAATTCAAGACTGTGTATGACATGCAACGAATTCAACAGATACTCCTGAACATGAGGATGGTGTACGACTCGACATTTCTCGTCGACAAGGAAACGAATCACTCGCCGAAGCTTGATGAGCTGAAAACTATTCTACTTGAAAAGCTCGATCTCAAAAAGCGAAAGAGGAAAGTGATAATCTTCTCCGAGTGGAAAACGATGCTCCACCTTATCGGAAAGATGTTGAAGGCAAACGGAATCCGGTTCGTGACACTTTCCGGAGATGTGCAGGTGAAAAAGAGGGGATTGCTTATCGACGAATTCGCCAACAACCCAGACCTGCTCGTGTTTCTCTCGACGGAGGCAGGCGGCTCCGGACTGAACCTCCAGTTTGCCGACACCGTGATAAATTTCGACCTGCCATGGAACCCGGCAAAGAAAAACCAGAGGATAGGAAGGATAAACCGGATTGGTCAGACGGCCAGGAAGCTTACCGCCATCAACATGGTCGCGGTGAACAGTATCGAGCAGAACATTGCAAACGGGATTGTCGTCAAGGAAGCGCTGTTCGACGCTGTGCTCAAGGATGCGAGCATGACCGAGGAAGTCGATTTCTCTTCCAGGGGGAGATCGACATTTATCGATCAAGTTGAAAAGATGACACAGCCTGCCGAGCCTGTACCGGGTTCAAATGAGAGAATCGAGTTTGAGACAGTTGAAGAGGGAGCTGCGAACGGTGGAGGGACAGAAGAGCTGGTGGACGAGGAGATTTGCGACGGAAAAGAAATCGACAAACGGTAGCGACGCGGCCAGACCTCCGGTTCCGGAACCGCAAGAAATTGAAACGACATTGAACCAGGGGATGCAATTCCTGAACGGTATATTCAAGATGGCCACGGGAAAGGAACTCTTGACCGGAGGAGGCGGAATAACCATAGACAGAACCACCGGCGAGATCACGATGAAGTTCAGGCTGCCGCAAATTTGAGGCTCGGAAGGCAGTATCTTGCGCGGTGCCACCATCAAGTTTTTCCCAACTCATCCGTGTTGGACTATTGCTGCTAGGACGCATACTCCACGGAATCTCCCCTAGGGGACTCGTATATTTTCGATTGGTCGAGGTCAGAATGCAAAAGTATCACAAGAAATTGCCAGTTTCTAAAGACGGCAAGATTGTTGTGCCGGAGGTCCCGTTCAGTCCCGGAGAAGAAGTGGATGTTTACATCTTGTCAAAAAAGTCGGAAGAGAAAAGAGAAGGCAGGTATCCACTTCATGGAGTAAAGATTGGCTACGTCAAGTCATTCTCTCCAATCAGTGAGGATGAATGGGAATCTGATTCGTGATCATCTTACTCCAAGGATAATTGTCGAGTCCACGCAATTGCCGGGGAAATTTAACAAGGATCCGGCGGATCAACTCATTGTGGCAACGGCGAGAGTATTGGATGTTTCGGTGTTGACTGCTATCTCCCTCCAAACCATTGAAGTCGGAAATCCGATTCCAGGCGGATGAGTCAGCTGGGAAGAGAAAGCAAACAAATGCATTTACTCTTCGAAACAACGGATCGACAATCGATATGACCTTGAATTTGTGGATAACGTGGTTATCGACACAATGCCTGTGCGTCGGCTTGACTCCGGACGCTCGCATCATTATATTCTAACCGGTTAGTTTATAATTAGACGTGAGCGGAGACATGAAGAACTTGAAGAAGAAAGCGGGACGGAAACGCGTTTATGATGCCGGGAAAACCAAGGAGGCTATTCTGAATGCAGCAGAAGCCGCTTTCGCCGAGCATGGTTTCAACGGTGTTTCCATTGATGAGATAGCGAAAGAGGCCGGGTACAACAAGAGCCTGTTGTTCCAGTATTTCGGAAATAAGCTCGGACTTTATACCGAAGTGGTGAAACGTGCGGACGCCGCAATGTCGGAAATGCTTCTGCGGGTGATGGCCCCGTTAAACCGGGCCGATGAAATTGTGAAGAACCATCGGACTTTCAGCAGCTTCCTTGCAGCTATTTCCGGCACCTTCTTCGATTACTTGACGGAGCGCCCGCTTTTCATGAGAATGCTTGTGTGGGAGCAGGCTGAAGGATGGCGTACATACGCCAAGATAGTACGACGCATGCTGACAGATGAAGACAATTTGTTGGAGGCTATATTTCGAAAGGCCGGACGGCGTGGATTGCTGCGATCAGATTTCCCTCCGCTTATCCAGATGAGTTCCATCCTGCAGCTCTGCCTGACATATCTGACTTACATTCCGCTATATGAAATAATCATTCGTGATGGAAAGAGACTCCGTTCACAAGATTCAATCTCGCGAGCAAAGGAGTATCTGGTGGACTTCGTGGTGGGCGGAATGATAAAGAATTAATAAGGAGGATTCTGTGATTTCGAGGATAACAAAATTGCTTTTGCAGACCATCATCACGTTTCTTCTCTTCGCTTTGGCCTTATTCATCCCCGCCGGCTCTTCAAGGTGGCTCAACGGTTGGATTTTCCTCATACTTTTCTTCGGATGGTTTACGTTAGTTAACCTGTGGTTATTGAAACACAACCCCGGTTTGCTCGAAGAGCGTTTCACATTAGGCAGGTCAGACCAAAAAGGGTGGGACAAAATACTCTTTCCATTTCTTCTCATCCTCTCATTAGCGTGGCTGGTCTTCATTTCATTGGATGCCACTCATTCCCATTGGTCTCCCGTACCATCTTGGCTTGAATTGATTGGCGGTATCATTATGGTGTGCTCATTCATTCTCATCTTCCTTACGTTTCGGGAGAATTCATATCTATCCACCGTCGTCCGGGTTCAACAAGACCGGGGACATGCGGTGGTTTCCACCGGGGTGTACCATTATGTGCGGCACCCCATGTATTCCTCTTTCATATTGTTCTTCTTTGGAGCGTCTCTTCTCCTGGGATCCTGGTACGGAGTCTTGTTCGGAGTCGTATATATGATTGTCCTTGCACGTCGCGCAGTTCTTGAGGAACTGACTTTGCAAAAAGAGCTCACCGGCTACGAGGAATATATGACTAAAGTGAAATACCGCATAATCCCATTTGTGTGGTGAGGTTGTGAACCACCACCAGCAAAGCCGGCGGCTTCGGTAGACGGCTCATTGTATTTCAATCTTCCAATTGTGCGTCTGGACTGTGACTCGCAAAGTCAATCCTTACATTACCACTGACAAAGGCAGCGGGTTTCTAAGTCGAACTAAATAGACCTAAGCAAGTTTTCTTGACGCTGTCTTGACAATTAGAACAACGGAATTTATTTTTCCGTTGTGGCGATCTGTAAGAATCATACAAACGAGAATATTTAGTGGTAAGGAGACGTGAGGACGTGAAATCCATTCTCAGGAAAAAGGAAAAGGCAAAAATCGGCACCGTGCTCGACAAAAATATTATCCGGAAGCTTAAGGAGCACGCGCTAAAGGAGGGCAAGCCTATAAACGCCTTGCTCGAAGATGCCATCATGCACTACGACCAGCTCGAGTCGCTGGACCGCATCATAAGGCTCAAAGCGCTAGATTCCTTCCTTTCGATTCGGTTTGATCTCTCCGATAAGATCTGGAAGACGGTTATGGAAGAGGAAGTTTTTGGGAATGAACCTTAGTGAAATTCCTCAGGGGGAGATGGTTGTCCTCGATGCGAATATAGTTATATACAGTGTGCGGAACGTTTCACGACAATGTAGACAGATCTTTCGCCGTTGTGCCGAGCAGGACCTTTCTTGCATCATGAGTTCGCAGCAGATCGCGGAGGTAATGCACCGGCTGATGATTGCGGAGGCGCTGGACAATAAATGGATCTCCGGCTCCAATCCGGCAAGAAAACTTTCCGAAAAGCCCGATCGCATCAAAGCACTTCACCGCTATGATCAAGCGCTTAGAGACCTGTTCGGAATCGGCATCATTCTTCAGCCCGCTCTCAGGGAAGATTTTATGTTGGCCCTTTCAATTCAAAGGCAATTTGGGCTCATGACCAATGATGCATTGCTGGTCGCCTGTGCGCAGCGCATAAGGTGCCGATCAATAGCCAGTTCAGATAAAAGGCTCAGAAGCGTCCGAGATATTGTGGTCTACGAGCCTGATGATCTTGAGGTCTGATTAACTTGAGTATTCAGTTCTCAAGGACTCCGACCATATCCGCCTCATGCTTAGCTTTCCTTGTGTTTCGGCGGGTCGAGGCATTACCTATTTGAACACCTCCGCGTTGTCTTTGAAGAATTGGTCTACCGCTCTCGGCGGTTTACCGAGTATCTCTTCAACAGACTTGCTTGTTACAGGCTCATGCTCTGACAAATTCAGGAAGGGACTCCTGTACCAGGATGGTGCCTCGGACACATACTCGACTTTCTCCTTGATGGCATCGCTCAACGCTTGTACAATCTCCGAATAACTGTACGCTTTGCCGCCGGTGAGAACGTAGCTTTTGTTGATGTGCGATTCAGGATCTGTGAGAACGGTGAAAGCAACCTCTGCAATATCTCGCGCATCTATTAACGCGAGTTTATCCACACCTCCTCCTCCGTAAATCTTCCTCTCCTTTCTGACGGTCTCTGCAAAATCTCCGAAGTAAATCCAGTTTTGCATGAAGCCGCCGGGTTTGAGTATCGTCCATTGGAGGCCAGATTTCATCAGGGCCTCTTCGATTTCGGCAAGTGTTCTGTAGAAAGGAAACTCAGAGTCCGGAGAAGCAGGATATGCAGACAGCAGGATAACATGCTCCACTCCGGATTCCTTTGCAGCTTCAATCGCGTTCTTTTCAAGCTCGGTGGCATTCGAAGCGAGGTACATTCGTTTGCAGTTCTTCAGCATCGCGTGGAGCCGCTCGCCGTCTGCGAGGTCGCAGTCGACCCAATCGACAGAAGGAATCTCAGTTGCCTTGCGGAGGTCAAGCGTGACAGCCTGACATTTGACTGAAGCACCGGACAGGAATTTGATAAGTTCGCTGCCGGTATTTCCGGTGGCCCCGAAGACGGTTATGAATCTACGATTATCTGAGCTCATTCAAGATTTCTTTCCTTTCACAAGCTTCATTCCCCAGTGGTATGGTTCGATAATTCGGCAATCACTATCAAAACGTAAATCAAGTCCTTCTATTGAATTGAGAATCATACCTTTGTCCGGGCGCGACTTGATCTCGGGTCCTCTCGGAGTCTCGATGTCTTTTCGCCAGTGAATTATGGCAATCCTGCCGCCGCGATTCAAGATGCGTGCAGCTTCTTCCAGCAAGACCCGCCGTTCGTCAAAGTGCAGAATATTGAACAGGAGGACCAGACCTGCACTCTCTGGTTCCAATGCTGTACCATGGTCAACAACGTCCTTGAGATGGAACCGGGCGTTTTCAATTCCCTCTCTCCGAATGTGCTCTTCCGCTCTCTCAATCATCGAAGGTTCGATATCGAACGCGTGTACCATGAAAGGCGTTTCTTTTGCTACGGGAACTGTAAACGCGCCGTACCCGCAACCGATTTCAACAACGGGTCCCGCGATATGTTTCAGGTCGAGCCAATCTACGATTGCAGGAATATTGAAGAGACTGTTCCAATAAGCCTCTTCAGGCATTCCGCTATCGGGGACTTTCATCTTTTATCCTTATTGTGAAAGTATGTTCATATGAGAAGCTTCCGGGAAATCCAACTTCATTAAAATCAATATACACTAAATTTTTCTACAAGTGCTTCACGGCTTTATCTCATTCGGCGACTAATGTGCCCTGCGCCTGGTGTATCAGTACGCAGTTCTCTTGTACACAGACTGGATTCGATTCACTCTCAGCCTGTCATGCGCTTGCTGCGGGTTGAATCCTATCTTCTGAAATTCGGTCCATACCGCCTTGCCTGCATTTGAGAAAGTTTCTTCGCTTTCCCAGACTGCCATCGTTATGAAATTGTATTCACCGTCGCCGCTTGTCCTCTCGTAAAAGAATCCCTCGACAAGTCCCGGTACACTCTTGATTATTCTTCGCACCATATCAGACTCTTCACGGAATACCTTCTCGGATTCCATCGGAACGATGAAAAGATCGATTGACACCACTTCCATTTTTCTCTCCTATTCAAATTGATTTACGATATTTCCAAGAAAGTTGCCAATGTTCCGGTTGGTCTCGATTTCTTGATATGCAAAAGCGCATTCGGAATCAGGCGACTTTTAGAAAATCAATCGTCCTTTTCCGGCATCTGCCCGAATGCTCCATGGCCTGCGTGAAAGAGACCCATAATCAACACACCAACCGCGGCAGCAGCGAATGAGGCGAATGGATGCGAAGCCGGGTGGGCGAAATAGAGAAGCCCTGCGGTTGTCACAAGCCCGAACCAT
Source organism: Bacteroidota bacterium (assembly GCA_021818875.1). Taxonomy (GTDB): domain Bacteria; phylum Bacteroidota; class Ignavibacteria; order Kryptoniales; family JAKASW01; genus JAKASW01. The sequence continues at coordinate 1,106 of JAKASW010000150.1, read as the reverse complement.
CCTGCCAGAATATTGGAGACAGGCGAACCTCCGAAGACGTTCGGATAACTCTCGTGCGTAATTCCCTTAACGAAGTGGGGAAGCGCATTGCCTCCGAATACCCCGGCAAGAAAGCCAGGACAATTGTTTCCAGCATAACCGTTCTTCCTTTTATATCTATGTCTTCAATCAGAAATCTCGACGCCGATCTTTTCCTGAATTATCTCCTCGGAGACTTTCCACAAGCGACGGCCCACATCCTTGTCGTGCGAGAGACGCGATGACTCTTTTTCCCTGCATTTGTAAAAGTACTTTCCGGTCACTCCCTCTACATCCGGAGAGCTGGCGAGATAAACGGAAGTCTTCGCGCCCTCTTCGACACTTATTCCCGCAACTGCATAGACCAATCCGCTAATCACATGGACGATGCCTTTGGTGTGGCTGTTGAAGTTCGAGGAGACGAGTCCCGGATGCAGTACGTTGACGGTGATACCCGTTCCCGAGAGGCGGTCAGCGAGTTCGTATGTGAAGTAGATCTGTGCAAGTTTCGCTTGGGCATATGACGACATCCATCTGTATCTCTGTTCAGTCCGAAGGTCTTCGAAGATAATCTTCCCTTGAATATGTATTCCCGAGCTGACGTTGATTATTCTGGATGGAGCGCTCGCCTTTAGCGTGTCGAGAAGGAGACTTGTGAACAAGAAGTGAGACAGGTAATTTGCCTCGAACGTGGCCTCCAAACGGTCGGTAGTCAATCGTCGTTTATTGTTAACCCCGCCTGCATTGTTGATGAGCACATCCAGCCTGGAGTATTTTGATTTGAACTCGCCGGTGGCCCGCCGGACGTCCTTTAACGATTCAAGGTCGGCCACTATCAAATCGACCTTCGCATCGTGGTACGCCTTTTCTATCTCCGATTTTATGGCTTCGCCTTTTGTGCGATTGCGGCATAGAATGACCACGGTAGCTCCCATGCATGCCAGTTCTTGTGCCGTGACTTTGCCTATTCCGGAAGTTGCGCCTGTTACGAGACAGACTTTCTCCTTCAAGTTGTTGTTCATCGATCCCTACCATTCTCCTGTCGGCATTTCGAAGTGATAATCATTTTTGGCTATAAACGAGATCGG
>JAKASW010000149.1 GCA_021818875.1 Bacteroidota bacterium | reverse complement strand
ATCTTTCAGGCGCAACAATCCAAGGTTCCAGGACGAGAACATGGAGAAGAATCTTCGTCTGGTTTCAGAGATAGAGAAGATGGCGGCCGAGAAGAAATGTACCACGGCACAGCTTGCACTCGCATGGGTTATGGCACAAGGGAACGACATCGTTCCTATCCCAGGCACGAAGAGAATAAAGTATCTGGAGGAAAACGCGGGTGCAATCAACGTACATCTGAACCAGGGTGACTTGAGGAGATTTGACGAAGTCGCACCACTTGGAATTGCTGCTGGATTGCGTTACCCCGAGGTGGGGATGAAGGGCGTGAATATTTAGCTCAAATTCCCATACTAATCAGCGCAGCGGTAGGAGCAAGGAGAACCTGTCGTATGGGATCGTCGAACATTCCGATTATGTCGTGGTCGTCTGTGAACTCACCTCTGTCCTTAAGTCCCTTGAGGATATGGTGGACCGCTTCTCTTACTGACTTGGAACCGGCTCGCTCTTCGAGGACTTCGAATACAGGCATCAAGGAGGGCCTGCCGATTTTGATCAGCCCCTCGGCGGCCAGCCACCGAATATTCGATTCTTCGCTCTCCAATGCATTGATCAGAATAGGGATCGAGTCCGGATGTGCAATTTCACTCAGAGTCTTTATCGCCTCCCAGCACGCCTGACGGCGTGGTGAGTATTGCAGGCCAACCAGGTAAGGAATTGCCGGTTTCCCGATCTTCACAAGTTTCTGTCGCGCTTCCTGTCTCTGCACAATGTCATGGCTGAAAAATTGCTGGACAAGGCTACCAATCTCGTTTTTCAAGTCGTATCTTTCCATTTCCGTTGCTAATCAAACATTTCCATTTATTAAGAACAAGTCTAAATCAACAGAAATTCCCCTGGCGGATAGATAGTCATGCGGGTAGCTTCTGCGTTTCCTTCCCTTCCTCAACCGGATGACTGGGGAACGTCGTGTTTAGCCGGTTTTTGGGATTGAATGCCGACATAGGAATGGGTCCAGGACTAAAGTAGAGAGGAGAGATTCTGCAAATTATTCGGGGCTTTTCAAAGAGTTTTGAACTTTCGACACACTGTACTAAAATAAGTTTGGTGAGTCCGGCCGTCTTCGGGGAAAAGAGATGCGGATTCTACATCAAAGGAGCACGATGGTGAAATTGTCGGCTCACGGCAAAGGCACTTCGGGAAGCGTTGAGAATATTACTAATTGAAATCTGAGGTATTATCATGGAACACCGCACATTAGGAAAAACAGGTTTGGAAGTTTCTGCACTTGGCCTTGGCTGCATGGGAATGTCGCAGTCGTACGGGCAGGGAAACGATGAGGAATCAATTGCAACGATTCACAGAGCGATCGACCTCGGCATCACATTCTTCGACACCGCCGACGTCTATGGCCCGGAAACCAACGAGATTCTCGTTGGCCGCGGACTCAGGCCTTACCGGAACAAAGTAGTAATTGCCACGAAATTCGGGAATGTCCGTTCAAAAGATGGAAAGTCACTTGGCGTGAATGGGAGACCGGAGTATGTAAGAGAGGCTTGCGAGAAGAGCCTGAAGCGACTCGGCATCGACACTATAGATTTGTATTACCAGCATCGCGTCGATCCGAATACGCCGATTGAGGAGACAATCGGAGCGATGTCGCGTCTGATCGAAGAAGGGAAGATCAGGCACATCGGGATGTCTGAAGCGGCGCCTGCAACGATCAGGCGTGCCGACAAAGTGCACCAGGTTACGGCGCTTCAAAGCGAGTATTCATTGTGGACGCGCGACGTGGAAAAGGAAATTCTCCCGACATGCCGCGAGCTAGGGATAGGTTTTGTGCCGTTCAGTCCGCTCGGTCGTGGATTCCTGAGCGGGCAAATCAAAGACAACACCGGCTTTGGAGATAGAGATTTCAGGAAGGACAATCCGCGTTTCATGGGAGAGAACTTCAAGAAGAACCTAGAGCTGGTGAAGAAGATCGAAGCCATGGCCGTCGAGAAAAAGTGTACTGCTGCACAGCTTGCTCTCGCCTGGGTCATGACACAGGGGAACGACGTTGTGCCGATCCCTGGAACAAAGCGGCGCGAATATCTCGAAGAGAACGTCGCCGTGCTTGAAGTAAATCTTACGAAGGAAGACTTGGCGAAGATAGACGAAGTCGCGCCGCCCGGCGTTGCCGCTGGCGAGAGGTACAACGACGCCATGATGAGGGCAGTGAATAGATAAGAAATCTATAAGCTACCCCTGGCTCCTCCACTGTAGCCTTTCGGGGCTTCAAAAAAAGCAAGTTGTGCATCGAGGTGTGCCTTCCTCTTTGCTACTCCGTGCAGGGAATTTCTCTCTACATCTTCATTGCCCCACTGGTCCCAGCCGGGCCGAGCGAATCGAGCGAAAAGCTCTAAGTATGGTCCTGGGGAACATCGCTCGATAAGGTCGTAGAACTCATCCGGCTTTCGAGAATGCTCTCGCTTTCGTGTAGATAGAATATTGACCTGAGTACGACCTGGTTGCAGAGTCCGCATCCTCCCTCTCACTCCAAAAAGAACCATCTCTGTGACGTTTCGGAAATAGAAACCAACGCCTCTCCCGTCAGGGCCACCGTCCTTTCTAATCTTATACCAAATCAAGTTCGTTTTGTAAGTGAAACCCCAGGCCTCCATCACTTTCAATCCTTCTTGAAGAAGAGCATTAGGGATCCACAAATACAAATGGGACTTGGCAGCGGACAGATCTGGAACGGGAAGATCCATAACCTCTTTCAATTCCATTGTCGGATACCTGAGCAGCCGCTTGTGCTCCGGTGCGACTTTTCCAGTCCTGTTCTGGAACTGCCATGGCGGATCCACAAGAATTGTTGAGTAAGGACCTTTCACCTTCGACACCAGATCTACTGATGCATTGGGCTCGCTAACTTTATAGACATTACTCAATTGGTATCTCTCCTCTCTTTCATACTGAAACAAACCCGATCGGTATTCCAATTAACAGTAGTGGACAAGGATTACCTACGCCTCTTCGGACTCGGTCCTCAAGCTTTCTCCAATGAGTAGTAGCCTCTCCGAATTTGTCGCTCACGAAAGCGTGCGCCCATCCTTTCTCGAATGAACCTCTTGACTTCGCTGATTTGGCGATTATTTGTTTCTGTCTAGGAGTAGGCGTGTAGAACCTGTTCAGCTTGTCCAGACTATTCACTCCCCTCTTCTTTGCGAAAGTCACGAAAAGCGACTCCATGCCTTTCTGGAGCGATTCCCCACGGGTGATGATTCCTCCTATCGAGACTACACCGTCCGCATGAAGACGTTTGAAATTTTCCAAATCACGATCATAGAACGGATCCTTATTGTTCCATTCGATTTCGAGCGCAAATGTCCCCTTTGCAAACTTCTTGACGTGATCAATTTCGTGAGAAATAGATTCTCTTTCTACTCCGTCCACCGTCTTCTTAATCTCGAAAACATGCTTCTTCCATCCGTAGGTTTCTGAGAGCGCCCGTCGCAACCCTTATGTCAGCTCTCCCTCACCGCCACCGCCATAAACCAACTCTTCAATCGGTATTGCGATGTCTCCCAAGACCGCCTCTAACTCCTGTACGGCAGCGGACATATCGTGCTTGAGAATCGCCTCCCCGTGATGAAGAGCCAACACCTGAAAGCCTTTCTTCTTTAGACCGTCAAACATTTTGTCCCCTGTCTTTCTGAATTCGCTGCCTATCTCTGCTGCCCATATATGTCGGATGAATTTACCCTAAGAGGAAAAGATTTTCAAATGTCCTCGACGTGGGAGACTGGCACTTACATTGAGTTAGGCTTATGGAAAGGAGTCAACTGGCTATTTACACCGCAGTCTTGATTGATCCTATAGTCATAGCCTTAAACTCTGTGGGCCTAGCTGGTTTAATGCCTGACCCGGCAAGAGTCTTCTCCCTTAAATCAACCTTTCTCTTCGGCCATTCCACAAAGAGGACTTCTTCTCTCATTTGTTCGCGCGTCGTACTTGCGAAATGCGCAAACGGGTTTGCCTCAACTCCGATCGTTCTGAGACCAGCAAGCTTCCCTTCGATCAACGTCGTACCACAGCCGCAGAAAGGATCGAGTACAACTGCGTCTTCATTCGCAGAGAATTTTTCTAAATAAGTGCGGACGAGGTGAGGCGGAAAAAAGAGGACAAACCTGTACCATTCATGGAAGTGACGATCCTTCGGATCAACTTTGTTTCCTTTAATGTTGTGCCTCGGCTGTCGGATGGTAGTCGCCTGCTCAAGGGCTGTGCCTCCTGTTCTCTGAAACAACTCGCCCTGATGCTCGCGAACAGCCGCTGGTTTTCTTGCCATCTGTTTTTGTTTTCCACAATATAGCTTCCAACAGTCCAAGAAGACAATTGAAGGCTGGCGATGTAAAGACTCAGGAACCTACATACATAAAAAGGGCGGACTCGCGTCCGCCCTTTTTGAACTCACTTAAACCCGAATCACGTTTCCGGGCTTGGCTCTGCCGGTCGCGATTTCTTTCGTCGTCGTGTGAAAATGATGACCACCAGCAACACGATTGCTATCGCCACTATTATGTAAAGCAATGTGTAGGAAGGCTTGGCAGCATTCTGCCACGCCGCAAGTTTGGTCTCCAATTGGGTCTGCTGATCCCGGGATATTATCCCATAGCTAACCAGCAGCGGCATCCACTTGCTTCCCATGCTGGGGTTCCAGACATTGTTCAGGAAATGGTGCAGCCGCGCCGCTTTGTCCGCACTAGATGCTGTCGAGTCGCCACCTTCTGTATCAAAGTAGTTGCTTAAACTCGAAATGAACTGGTCGGCACTGGCGAACGGCTGAACATCGACCTCCTGAGTGGTGAACTCGCTGTTCACACTTGCCCAGAGCGCGGAGTCGGCCTTCTGTCCCCATTCGGAGATCACTGAGTGAACTTCTTTGATTTCTCTTTCTCTCTCCCTCTGGCTGAGATAAAGGGTGGAAAGTCTTGGCCCGAATGCGTCCCATCTCTCACTGAATTCCTGCTGCTGCTTTACCATCTGTACCAGATCTCTGCTGGTCAGCTGAGTCGATTCAACCAGGGCAAGGTTCTGTTTCGCAGCACCAAGAATGTTCTCTATGATTCCATGGCGTTCCAGTCTTCCCACGAGCATCTTTCTTTGTTGCTCCGGCATTGAAGCCACGTTATTCCCATACGTCACGAAGAGGCTGTCGGTCAGTGCAAATATCGCTGCATCACGTTCTCGCAATCCTCGTTGAAGTACAAAAACCAAGTGCCTCAAAGAGTCCATTGTTCGCGTATTCTTCACAATGGCCTTCGACATTATGTCCAGAGATGCCATCAGTTTGTTGTTCTGATCGGCAAGGCTGTCGATCCTGCTCGATAGCTGATCCAACTGGCCCTGGAGGCCCGAAATCTGAGATGCCTCGGACTCGATTGACTCAACTCTGTGCCATGCGATGCTGAGTCTGCTGTGAAGGCTCGCGAGTGTTTGGTTGTAATTTTCCGGGTACAATGCATTGTTCAGGAGGTTGGTGTCCGGAGCAAAAACCCTTTCCATCTCCGCGATTCGTGCGCTGTCCTGAATGCAATCCTGAACACTCGCTGCACGATCAATCCTGGTTTTCAGCGATGCGGCTTTTTCCTGAAACGACTTCACGATCAGGTAGTCCGATTGTTCCTGTGCTGCCAGCGTTCCCGAAAAGAAAAGCATAAACGACAGGATGAGATATTTCATTTGCTGGTCTCCTTCCTGATCCCATTTGCCGTAAGCATGATTGTTTTTTCATTGCTGCTAATAAGCTCTATGTAGGGATCTCGCTGATTGAAGGAAGGCGAATCGAGACCCACCTTCGACACCTCGATTTGCTTTTTCAGCACCAGGCCGCCGCCGCCCTGCTTAAATATAAATACGTCTTTGAAACCAGGACCGGTGATATAGTAATAACCCATTTTGTCGCGGATTATCCACAACGTTCGGCCCGCTACCGATGTTGTGTCTTTAGTCTCCGCATACAACAATGGCTTGACGTTGAAAGAAATGCTATACCTGTGTTCCTTGACGATACCGTGGGGTCCGACGATGAGCTTGCTCTCGACCGGCCAGGAAAAATCGGCAGGCTTCAGTACTAAAGGTGAACAGCCACCGGCCACGATGACTAAAATGGAGGCTAACAAGCCGACAAGTTTCATAGACGCTCCTTTCTTGTGTTGCAATTCGTGAACTTCAAATCGGCAACTGGAATAAACTATCAAGGCACTCCCTCGAATGCAAGCAGGATTTCCCTTCATGAAAAAACTTTAATGTATCTTTTACAGATACGTGTTAGGCCGTTAAGGGTAAGATTCGTGTCGCGGTCGGACGGGAGCGCTTCGGGGCACAGGTGCGATATCCCGGCAAGTAGATTGTCGTCAATGAGACCAGAACTAACTTTGAAGGTCCCCCAAGGTCCGACCGTCGAGGGCCGCTTAAAAAGCGGGCGGCGCCTCCTCCGACGCCGCCCTCGTGCTGCTGCTTCGATCCTCTCCTCTTCAAAAACTATGAGGGAGTTCTACTCCCATACCACGTCATCTATGTATGAATGGCCGGGCAGCCTTCATTTCTTTGGTGGCGCCGTTCTTCTTTGAAGACTGCGCATTAACCATGGCTGCATACTCCTGAGGAGTCATGTTTTTCATTTTTTCGAGAAATGCTACTATCGACCAAATACTCTTATCATTATGAGTCCCTGCAAATCCCGGCATCCCGGTGCTTTTTATGCCGTTTTTAGCCACCCAGAATAGTCTCGACGCGGGCAACTGTTTGGCCGAATTGACCAGGTTGGGTGGATGGGGATACAGACCGGCACCTACATCTGAACGATTCACTCCCGGCGCGCCATGGCAGCCGACACACGTCTCGTTGTATTCGACGAAGCCTACCGCGACCATGGATGAGTCGTTCAACGGAGGGATAGATATGTTTTTCGAGTGGACTCTTGCCGAGTTGTCACTGGTCCTGCTGAAAATCCAGTGTAGAAAACCAGGGTCAGGCGACAAAGTTGAAACGTTGTACAGTCCCGAATTCACAAACAGAACCATGAGGATTAGCTCCGCCACTAGCACAGATATTACTGTTGCGACAATCTTCTTCATATTTTCCTTCGATAGGTTTGTGCAGCCTCAAATTCAAATTGTGTGCATCACACTAACAGGCGAGTATTGAACAAAGTTCCATTGACATTGCTGATTACAGTTCTTAACTTTTAACCGTCTTGTGAATTAAATATTGCAGGGAGTAACGATGTCGGGCATGCTCAGGGCTGTATTGAGATATTGAGATTCGCGATCATACCATAAAGAATAGTTTCAAGAGGTGACCCCGTCGGCGCTCGGACTGGATTCTATTGCCGACCGGTTCCGCTTCCTTCTTGCCGTAGTACCATCAATTGCAGAAGTCGCTCGAGAAATAAAGCAAAGTTCATAATAAATTTACCGGTACTTAACTGAAGTTCCACAAATTGATGGAAGTAACCCGGGTCTGTCTGCTGCTTCGTGAATATCTCATGAGTAAACGGAATTGAAGTCGTGCATCAGTTTTCCGTTAGCCGGTGGACACCCGATTCGCGTCAGGGCACTTGAACAGAACAAAGCAGGAGGCTGCAATGAGAATTTTTTCAACACTTATCCTTGGTGCACTCTTGGCAGAGAGTGCATTCGCTCAGAATGTATCCAGAGAATCGCAATCTACGGAGGTTGTACTAGACACGGTCAACACCGTGTCGATTGCTACAGCAGGGAAAGACAGTAGCAATTTCAAAGCCTGGTACCTGAACGACACTCTGAAGGTTGCGGGGGTCGTCACCACAGCGAATTTTCAGTCGTCATACAATTCTACAGCATATTGTATCCAGGACAGCACGGGGGGAATTTACCTCTACTATGGTAAAACGCCGTCAATCAACCTTTCGGTCGGTGATTCCGTGTCAGTGATTGGTCAGATAAAGCAGTATCACGGCTTGACTGAAATTGAGCCTCTGGATCCGAGCCACGTCACAATGATAAAACATAACGCTGTCGTCCCCGACCCGGTTCGCCTGACTTTGCACCAAGTTGCAAATGCACATGTCATCGAATCATACGAGAGCATGCTAGTCGAAGTGGATACGTTGTATAAGTCCTCCGGAACGTGGCCTGCCGCCGGCTCAAACGCGAGCATCTACGTTACCGACTCTGCTGGTGCGGTGAAGGCCCAACTCTACATCAATAAGAATACTGATATCCCCGGCACCAGTGAACATTTGTATCCTGTAAACGTCCGAGCGGTTATCAGCCAGTACGGCACCGATAGCACCGGTTACGAAATCATGCCTCTTGACACGACCGATATCTGGCGGACACCAGGAGTGGTCTCGCGTGCCACGATTGCTCAAGCAAGGGTGGATGCCAATCATGATTTCATACCGGACTTCAAAGTTACAGGCGACACGCTGGAGGTAGTCGGAGTTGTAATTTCTCCCGACATCGGATCATCTACTTACAGCTCATACTACATTCAGGATAATTCCGGCGGCATCAATGTCTATGTGCATGGTGCGAAGATGCCGTTTGAGATTGGCGATTCGGTTTTCGTTGTCGGTACGATCTATCAGAACAAGGGATTGACGGAGATCGAGCCGCTAGCTGCGGATTCCGCTCACTTCGGTCTGATAGAGCACGCAGCGGTGCTTCCAAATCCGAAGCGCCTTTCGCTTCATGAGTACCTTATGAATGCGGAGACTGTTGAAGGTTCACTTGTAGAGATAGACAGCCTTTATAAAGCGTCCGGGACGTGGGGAAAAGGCAAGAATGTTTACGTGACGAATGCGAGCGGCTCCGATACGACTGTACTCTATCTTAATTCTTATACAAACACAGGACTTTCCGCGGAGCCGACGTACCCGATCAATTTGGTCGGCCTCGCAAGTCAGTATTCTTCAAGTGTACCACCAAATAACGGTTATGAGATCATCCCGCGAGATTCATTGGACATAACGAAATCATCCGTTACGCCACCACCAACGATGAAGAAAGTCACCATAGCCGAGGCGAGAGTGCAGCATAATTGGGTGCCCGATCTGTCGGTGTCAGGCGACACCGTAGAGATAAGCGGGGTTGTAGTATCTCCGAACATCGGCGGATATTACACTTCATATTTTATTCAAGACGGTACTGCAGGCATCGATGTCTATTCCAAGGCTCTGATGAATTTCGAAGTTGGGGACTCGGTATTCGTCGTCGGCACGATCCTCCAGTATAACGGGTTAGCCGAGATCCAGCCGTTGGCGGGTGATTCGCTGCATCTCGGGCTTTTGAAGCACAACGCGGTTCTTCCGAAACCGGTCGTCCTTAACCTCCATGAATTCGCTCGCAACGCTGCTTATGCCGAATTGTACGAAGGTCAGCTCGTTGAACTCGACTCCCTCTTCAAAGCTTACGGGGATTGGCCTACGGCTGGCTCGAATGCGAGCATTTATTTGACGGATCTTTCAAAGGCCGACACTGCACAGTTCTTTGTTAATAAGAACACCAACGTCGCGGGTTGGAAGGAACCCGAGTATCCGATAAATGTCGTCGGCGTCGTGAGCCAGTATGGTACCGACAGCACCGGCTATGAGTTGATTCCCCGCGATACTTCAGACATCACGCATTTCACAATCGTTGGTGTCGATGAGAAACCGAACGGTATTCCCCCTGACTTCTACCTGGCACAGAACTATCCGAACCCGTTCAATCCGTCGACCACAATCCGGTACGGTTTGCCGAAGGATGCGCAAGTACAGATATCTGTCTACAACATCTTAGGCCAGCGTGTCGCATTGCTGGTTGAGGAAAGAGAAAGAGCGGGTAATCATGAAGTGGTCTTCAATGCCGACCGGTTAGCCTCCGGTGTGTACCTCTACGTTATGAGAGCCGACAACCACGTGTTCAAACAGAAGATGCTTTTGATTAAGTAAGGATTACGAAGTGCGACTCACTTATCTCTTGGGTCTGGATATCTGGTGTTTGCCCGAAAGGTGAGTCGCACTTGACAAAACGAATTCAAGAACCATTGACATTGCTGCCTATGGACCTTAGAATATTTTGGATGCGTCGCGGGAAGTGATTAAGAGAAGACTTTGCCGCGTTTTGATCACAGCATTTCTCTGCCTTTTCTCCTCTTCTGCTTTCGGCTGGGGGAGGGACGGTCACAGGATAATAAACCAATCCTTTACATCTCATTTTCCTGTG
>JAKASW010000148.1 GCA_021818875.1 Bacteroidota bacterium | reverse complement strand
CTAACGCCGTTCAAGACAATTCCTGTCGAATTCATACCCGACAAGAAGGGAGAATTCGGATTCCAATGTGGAATGGGAATGCTGCACGGAAAAATAATCGTAGAATAACAGTTAATAACAAAACACTAACATATAAGGAGAAAGAAAATGAAGTCCAATTTAATTCATCCTATCAGACTTGCATTGGTAACCCTGATCTTCACTGCCACCGTCTCATTTGCGCAGGGCATGATGGGCGGAAACTCACAAGGGATGAGTAACATGCAGAACATGAGCAACATGCAGTCCATGTCCGACATGATGCAGCACATGCAGACGATGACGCATGAACTTTCCGGTATGATGGATCAGATGAACGGCATGAAGGGGATGAGCGGAATGTCCGGCGAAGGCAGATCCGCCTCTGGCAGAAACGGCATGGATCAGCAGATGTCTATGATGCAGCAGATGCAGAAGCTTGGAAAGAACATGGAATCAATGCTCCATCAAATGAGTGAAACCATATCGAACAAAGCCATGTTAGCTGATCCGAAAATGAAAAACCAGATGAGGCAGATGCAAATGCACATGGGATCGCTCGTCAACGATTATCATGAGATGATGGAAAATCTGAAGAAAACTGGCGGCAATAAGTAAGACCTCGAACTAGAAAGGCGGCCTGTCTCTACTCGCGCCAGGCCGTCTTTCCTCACTGAAATGAAAAGCGGAATAAAAATGACTAATCATTCCAAAATATTTTTTCCGAAAATGTCGGGAAGAGGGAGAACACCTGCATTCGCGCTCGCTCTGCTCCTCTTCCTGGAAGCACAAACAAGTCTTGCCCAGGGCAATTGGTATGCGACCGGATACCTTCAGTATTCCCAGGGTGATTACATCTTCGGCAGCAATACTTCAACCTTCTATATCGTGCCCGGATTGAGATATGAAGCGGGCAACTGGAGCGCCTCAGCAATTCTTCCGATTGTTTCGCAAAACAACAATCTGGTTACTGGAGCCGGTGGGATGCTGCTCCCGCATGGCGGATCGAATATGAGCATGTCCTCCGGCAATGGCGGCATCATGGGAGGCTCTGGCCGCATGACGGCCATGGATAGCAGCATGTCCGGTGTCGTCGGTCTGGGTGATTTGTATTTGACGGGAGAATATCAAATCGTTCACTCCGATTACGACCAACCGAATCTACCAACAATCGGAATTGAAGCTCAGATAAAGGTACCGACAGCGAGCACTGCACATAATTTCGGAACGGGCAAGTTCGACTTTGGCGGCTCCATAAATTACAGACAACTTGTCGGCGCGTACGTTATAATGGCTGATGCCGGATATCTCATGCTCGGTAAACCGGCTGGGGTTGATTTCAGAAACCCGTTCTCCTATGGAGGTGGAATCGGAAGATTCTTCGGAAAAGGAAATCTGTCTCTCGCTTTTATGTACCAGGGCTACTCAACAGTCCTCTCCGGTTATCCTCCGCCAAATCAGGTCTCGCTCGGCCTTAACTACAAGGCCAGTTCCGACTTGATATGGACCGTCCTGGTTTCTAAAGGACTGACGGACACTGCTCCTTCATATGGGATAACGGGCGGATTTCGATGGAATCTGTGAGATCATGATGAAAGGAAAGCTATGAAATTAGAAATAGTAACATCGGCAAGACTTACTTGTCCGAATTGCGGCTACATGGAGACTGTCGAGATGCCGACAAATGCCTGTCAACACTTTTACAGATGTGAGGCGTGCGGCAACATAATGAAACCTAAGCCAGGAGACTGTTGCGTCTTCTGTTCCTATGCGGATGTCAAATGTCCGCCAAAGCAGCTGGAGGAACAAGGGACCGGTACTCAGTCGTTGAGCCAAGCCTGACAAATGGATCGTTTTGCATTGCGGAAAGGTCCCATGGCGGCGCGCACAGCAGCGGTTTACCTCAACCTTGTTGTCATACTTGCTTTTCTGGTCGGGCAGGTTAGGTATCAACGTTTATCTTACTACTGCACCATGACGCACAACGCTGTAGGCACCTCTGCGTTGGGCACGGGCTCAGTGCACCTTCCATGCAGCTGCAGTTGCAAAGCCTTTCAATGGTTGAGGTCGTCCCGGGTCGGACCGCAGTTGGCTGCGCGAGGCTGCATCAGGATAATCAACCGGCAAAAGAAAATTGTGAGCAGTTTTGTCGATTCTGTCAAGGTCGGGATCCCATTTAATGCAAATCCCTGTCTAGTTTCGCTGGACAACGTTGGTTTGCGATCAGATACTTATTCCTTTTGTCCATTCTTCGACGGCAGGCCCCCTCCACCGGACCTCGCAATTGTCAATCGTATTCTCCGTATTTGATCTTCTTCGAGGTACTTTGATATCCCGTTTGCTGGATAACTGTCAGGTGCGTGGCATTCAAACTCCCGCGCGCCCTATCATTGGAGTTGACTCAAAACATAAAAGCCTCGAAGGAGAAAGATTATGCATGACAAATATTCTTCTGTATCCCTGCGAATCGCATGTTTTGCCGTTGCAGCGGCTGTATTAGCACTCAATGTGCCTCGTACGGCAGAAGCAATCCCGAGTTATTCCCGACAGACAGGATTGAGCTGCGCTACATGTCACACGGTGTTTCCGCATCTGACCCCGTTTGGAAGAGATTTCAAGCTTCACGGATACGTCAGCAATAATGTCCAGTTGATCAGCGATCATGCTTCGACAAGAGACACAGCTGGTCAGGGAAGAACAATCCTTGAGATCCCGGCAATCCCCATGGTTTCCGCGAGGATCTCTTCGAGATGGAACTACCAGTCAGGAGGAAATGGAGGGAATGTCCCTCATGGCGTCGTAAGCGCCGGACAGGGATTTATCTCTTCTCCCGATGGTTATGGTGGCAAAGATCTTGTTGACTATCTTGCCGGGTCAAGTATCTATATTGCCGGAGAGATCACCCCGCGACTCGGAAGTTTCATTGAGTTCGGTGGACCTGATGATGAAGGAGGGACGGTTGGACTTGGAATGTTCGACGTAGCCCTTGTTTCACCTGACGAGACAGTTGCCGGACAGAACTTCGTATACGGTATAAGAGCAGAGGATGCTCTGGCTGCCGGCGATCCTTCCAACTCAATTGGTACCTGGGGCCTGACCGCCAGCCTCATGGGTCTCAGCACGCACAACACGCTATTCGACCCTGGTACGGCATTCATGGAAGGCGGCGAATTATTCGGCATGATTGGCGACTTCGACGGCGGCGGTTTATACGCCAGTATCGGGGTTTACCGGCCGACGGTCAATCAGACCGGGAACGGATATGTGCAAGGCGCGATCGCTGGCTCAGGCGCTTTCGATGGCGTCAGCGGTGTAAACAGTTATGCCAGAGTATCCTACTATCTTCCTCCGATCGGTAAAAACACTTATACTGAGATCGGAGGCTTCGGCTATTTCGGTAAGCTGAATATGACCGCAACTCACTTGGCCGCGCTCACTGATCCTAACTACATCGACGACTACTACAACCTGGGGTTGGACTTTCAACTCCAGTACATCGGTAACAATAATCTCGTCGAGTTATTTGGCCTCTTGCAGACGCAGCATGACGGGGCCTTCTATGGAATCGACGCTTTCACTGGCCTTCCGGGTTACGGCATCGCCGTATCGAGACAGGGCTTTGGACTTAAAGCCGATTATTATTACCAGAGCATGGTCGGGGTTTATGTGAAGTACCTCTATCAAACCTCGAATCAGATCAAGGATATGAATGTAGATGGTGCTGTCGTCGGCATCGGATGCTTCCCGTGGGAGAATGTGAATCTGAAACTCGAGAGGACTTTTTTCTCGACTTATAACATCGGTGCGGCGCAATATGGTAAGTACGTTGTCGCAGGAGGGCCGAGTCCAACTGCTGTGTCAGCCTCTGACTTCGATGTGATGGCCGTGAAACTCGAGTATTTGTTCTAAGACCGTTCAATGAAAGATTGAGATTGCGCCGCGTCGGACAACAAGCACTGGCGCGGCACAGTTTTCAGAAGATCTCGTCTCCCAGAAGTTGGGGCCGCGTTTGTCCTTTTTCAAGGACTGCCGATGCTCGTTTCGCTGTGCTTTAATGTCCCAACCAAGGCAAAACTGCTCGGCAAACGTGGATATCGTGGCAACAAATATGTGCATTATCGCGTGAATTCGACTGTCCGCTCTTCTGTAATCCCGGCATATAGATTGTCCTTTCCATCATCATACGACGATTTATTAGAACAGCCAACGACCAAGTGGTGACCGGCATCTTTATTCGATACAAATGAAAACAGAAAACCAAGAGGAGAGTTAAATGACAACTTCATATAGAACTTGTAGATCAGGCGCTCATCTTCGCGCGATAGTTTTTGTAGTACTTTTACTTCCACTATCGGCCTTTGCGCAAATGAGCTACAGCAACTGGGTTTACCGAAACTCGACTGATACCACAGTAATAAGATGCTGGAACGACTCATCTACGACCCTGATGTTTGCGCCAGGATCGATGTCCGGGATGATGAACATGCCGGATTCTATCTACTGCCGTATCGATGTAATGCCGATGGACAGCCTCAGTGTATCGCATGACTCGACATTCATCGGGTGGTACCGCATGAGGATTGGAAGCGACTCGATAAACTTCAACATGATGAATTTCTCGGGGATGGGTGGCAGCAACATGATGCAGTTCGGGAAGGGCATTGTGTGCCATCTTCACTGGGACAGTGTAGCAGCAGATTCCATGTACCGACATTATCACCCGACGGGCATAATGGTATGGAACGGTAATAATTGGATATCCCTGTCAAACGTGTCTTTGTCCGGAAATACAATTTCATTCACAACCTCTGACGCGTATTCGGCAGTTGCATTTGTTGGAGCTCCTGAAAAAACAACCGCAGTTGTGGACCAAGGTGGAACACCATCGACTTTTTCGTTAAATCAGAATTTTCCCAACCCATTCAACCCTTCGACAGTAATCAGCTATCAGCTTCGAGCGGTCAGCCGCGTCACACTGAAAGTTTATGATATACTTGGCAATGAGGTGGCGACCCTTGTCAACGCCACTCAGTCTGCGGGTATACATTCGGTCGAGTTCAGCGGATCAGGTTTAGCAAGCGGGGTCTACTTCTATCGGCTGTCAACGCCGGATTATGTGCGGACAATGAGAATGATTTTGCTTAAATAAAGCTCCCTGTACTTTCAGCAGAAGGCCGGCATCGCAACTGCCGACCTTTGCGCTAAAATTACTCGGTAACACTCCCTCGTTGCGATAAATTTGTACGGCGATATATTCAGGCATTGACTTTCCTCCCAGGCGAAGCTCGCGGTCGAGTCACCATTTCATAACCATGTCCAATACCTCTCTGTACCACTCCATAATCCCCTAACCAAATCCTAACCACTACTTGAAAAAAGTCTGGAATTTCTGGAGACGCCCCCGAGAAAAGTGTCCAAAACGTTTCGCATTCAAGCACTTTTGCTTCCTAAACAGCCCGTCGAATGATTCAGGGTTTAGTGGGAGCAATCTCGTGCAGGTTCAAGTCCTGTCCCGGGCACCAAGATTTAAGAGTTTTCACCCATTCTTCGCTCATGATTCCATTCTTCAATTTCACTCCACATTCCACATTAGCAGCATAATGTCTGTGGTGATCCACGGGTGAGGGGCCAAATACCAGGAAGGACCTCCATCTCCAAAAGCATCTTGTGAATCAGTTTGCCAATGCTTGACCGGAATACTAACTTAACTCCATTGCATCAGTTGTGGGGAGGCGATTAGGAATTAGAGTGTACAGTTCAGCAGTTCAAACTACTTTTTCGTACAAGAAATTTGTAATTTGCACTTTGAAGATCAGGGCTTTGATTAATAAACAAAAGGAGATTTGAAATGCCGGATACCGAAGGGACATCCGAAGCCAAGCAATATTACACGAGCGTTCCGCAGAAATCTCAAAACTATTTCTTAAAAGGATCAAATTCCCTTGATTGGGGAATGAAGAACAGGTTGGGCAGAATATTCAATCCTATCAGCGGAAGAACGGTTATGCTTGCCATTGACCATGGCTATTTCCAGGGGCCGACTACGGGGTTGGAAAGGATCGACGTCAATATTCTTCCTCTCGCGCCGTTTGCCGACACGCTGATGCTTACTCGCGGCGTGTTAAGAAGCATCATCCCTCCGGAAACTCAGAAGTCAATTGTGTTAAGAGTCTCTGGAGGCACCAGCATACTCAAAGAGCTTTCGAATGAGTCTTTAGCCGTCGATATCGAGGATGCGATTCGCCTGAATGTCTCGGCCATGGCGGTACAGGTTTTTATAGGTGGCGAGCACGAACGCGAATCGATTATCAACATGACAAAGGCTGTTGATATGGGAACACGGTATGGAATTCCGACTCTCGCCGTAACGGCTGTGGGTAAAGACATGGTACGCGATGCGAAATATTTCAGGCTTGCAACGCGCATCTGTGCCGAGCTTGGCGCGCAGTATGTCAAGACTTATTATGTACCCGAAGATTTTGAAACCGTTACGGCTTCGTGCCCGGTGCCGATTGTAATAGCCGGCGGGAAAAAGATCCCGGAGCTTGATGCTCTGGCCATGGCCTATCATGCCGTGCAACAGGGTGCCGCAGGCGTGGATATGGGAAGAAATATCTTCCAGGCAGAATCACCTATCGCTATGATAAAAGCAGTAGGGGCGATTGTCCATGACAACGAATCTCCCGAAAAGGCATTTGAGCTTTATAATATTCTGAGGATTAAAAAATCATAACTGGGTGAAGCTGAAATAAAAGAAGGCACACTGATGGTCGCGGATCAGAACGGATGCTCACCGATTTTTTCATATTATTCCTGTCTGTGCCCATCCTGTTTTTTAGTGTGGATCCGTGCCTACGGCATCGTGGGTGTGCTGATCTTTTGCTTTGATTTTTAAAAGTAGCGCTGGAGGCAGTTCATGAAAGTATCGATGTGGTACAATAATAATGATATAAGACTGGAAGAATTGCCTACGCCGTCGCCCGGTGAAGGAGAGATGCTTGTAAAAGTCATCTCATGCGGCATATGCGGCAGCGATGTAGTCGAGTGGTACCGATTGCCGAGAGCACCTCTCGTTCAGGGCCATGAAGTAGGCGTCGAAGTTGTGGAAACGGGTGAAGGTGTTCACAAGTTTAAGAAAGGCGACAGACTTTTTGTCGCGCCCAAAGTACCATGCCTTAAATGCCGCTATTGTTTGAAGGGACATTATCCACAGTGCACCGGCGTAAAAGAAAGGCTGCCCGGCGGGTTTGCGGAGTACATACTCGTTCCCAAGATATTAGTTGAGAACGGTTCGTACTTGCTCCCTGAAAGTGTGAGCTATGATCAATCTACATTTATTGAACCTCTTGCATGTGTTGTGAGATCGCAAAGGCTTGCATCCATTGAAGCAGGTCAGACAGTTCTTATACTGGGATCCGGTATGTCGGGGCTTCTGAACATTCAACTTGCAAAGTCCAAGAACTGCAAGGTGATTGCAACAGATGTAAATGATAAAAGGCTCGAGCTGGCAAAGCATTTCGGAGCAGATCATGTTATCAATGCCCGTGCAGACGTTTTGAAAGAGCTGCTTCAAATAAACGGTGCCAAGGCCGATACGGTTATCGTAACAACTTCCGCCATGCCTGCATTCAAGCAAGCCTGGGAAGCCGTTGACATGGGAGGCACTGTGGTTCTGTTTACCGTTCCTGGACCGGATAAGGATGTTATTGTTCCGGTAAATGATTTTTGGAGGAAGGAGATCCGAATACTTACGTCTTATTATTGCGGTCCTCCGGATATTAGAGATTCGCTGAACTTGATCTCCAACAGGAAAATCAACGTCGATGAACTCATTACGCACCGGCTGCCGATAGAAGATACAGCAAGAGGATTCAAGATGGTTTTGGAAGGGAAGGAAGCGCTGAAAGTAATTATAAAACCGAATGCGGTGTACCCCCAACGGGAAAGATGAACTGCAGAGGCGCGAAGGCACTGGGGATGATAGCGGTTAGAATATCCTTGCGTTTCAGCGCCTTTGCGGTGAAAGATATTTCCCGCTTCTGCTGCACAAGATCAACGTCCGAGTGTTTAATGAAAAACAAGAGGATGGTCAAATGGATTTCATTCATGTGGGTTTGGCTGCAAGCAGTGAAGGAAATGCCGACCGTTTCTATGCCGGCATATTAGGGCTCGAAGAATCACCACCGAAAACTCTTGATAGAAGCCTCGCTAAGAATATTTTCGGAATTGATGATGAGCTTTCAATTTTGAATTACCGGGATAAGAACGTTCATTATGAAATACTGGTTTACCGTGATTACAAGGCGCCGGAAAAACAGATTGCCCATACCTGCATCCGGATTACAGGCTTAAAAGATATCGTTGACAGATGCAAAAAGGTGGGTCTTAAGGTGGTACAAATCCCGAAGGGTGACGCTGTTTTGACTTTTATATCCGATTACGACGGCAATCTCTTCGAGTTGAAAGAACAGTCTGTAGCCAGCTAATATTTTACATTGCTAAGATCCATCTGGGTCCCCTGGCTAAGTAATACGGCCTAATTATCCTGGCCTGGTTAGGTACTACATATACCCTGGATCAGGTCAACAGTAGATTGTTTCGCCCGGGGAAGATTATCGAATCCTCTCGTCGCCGAGTTGCAAATTCACTTTTGACCACTTAACCTTATTCAAATGAACGAGCCGGGTATGTGATCAAAGAGATTTGAGCTGACCCCAGACGACCCCGGTTTTGTCCCGCCTGAGGAGCGCGCCGCAACTTTTATCTTTCAACACGTTGACTCTAACGCCTTACTCAAATTATCAATTCTTCTGTGATTGGAAAGGACCTGAGTATGAAACATCTCGTTGTAATCCCTTTACTTATACTTATGGTTGCACAAGGCTTTGCACAGGATTCGAATGCTCGCCTTGATTCGCTAATGTCATCCATATATCCGGGAGATAAGCCCGGAGCAGCAATAGCGATAGTCGAAAATGGGAAGGTAATTTTCAAAAAAGGATACGGCCTCGCAGACCTGACCTCAAAAACGATCATAACTCCGTCAACTAATTTCAACATTGGCTCCATGACAAAGCAGTTTACAGCATACTGCATATTGAAACTGATGAGTGAGAAAAAGTTGTCGTTGAATGAAAAGCTGAGTAATTTCTTCCCCCGTTTCATTCCTAAAGCGGCAAGCGGTGTTACAATTCGTAACCTGCTCACACATAGTTCGGGAATAGTTGACTACTACGATTACGTTGATGCGAAACGCTACAGAGAGTTTTCGGACAAAGATATATTGCCTGTGTTAAGATCAGTTGACTCTGTCTTTTTTCCCTCGGGAACCAGATTCCGTTACAGCAACACCGGATACTGTCTGCTCTCATTGATTGTTACAAAAGTTTCCGGGGAACCCTTTCCAGAATTTGTTCGAGACAACATTTTCAAACCGTTGAGAATGAAGAAAAGCAATGTGATACATCCTGGTTTCAAAATTTCCAATCGCGCATTTGGCTATGAGTTTGAGAATGATAGTTTTAAGATTTCCGATGCCAGGCAGAGCTTGTTCTTTTCCACAGAGGGAGATGGAGGAATCTATACTTCCATCAATGATTACGTGAAATGGATAATGGCAATTCAATCGGGGGAAGTGTTGGATCCACATTTGATAAAAGAAGCTCAGTCTCCGGAGTTCGTAATTGATTCCAGCAAAGATGTCTCTTACGGATTCGGATGGTTTATAGGGGGATCAGGCGATAACGAACTAATCTATCATCCGGGTTCAAATGGCGGATTTAGATCAATCGTTCTTATGAAACCCTCCAGGAAATATGCGGTAGTCATTTTTTCCAACCGAAGTGGAATCGACCTCGAGGACCTTGTTCGTCAGGTGGATAGAATATACCACATAGATGATAAAACGTACGTCAAGACGGCTTCGATTACTTCCTAATTGTTGAGAGAAGTAACAGGTATACAATTTCACCGGTAAGCTTGGTCGTTCGAATCGCAGGTTGCGGTAAGGTGAATGCTGTTGGCTTCACCACCTACGCGCTGGACGGAGCCTGGCGATTGACGTTGATGAGTCCATTGATTTTATCGAGGGAAAATTTTGATTTGTTGAGCGGGTTCCATCATGAATCACCGGTTTGGAGGTCAGACAACAAGGAGTCATGGGAGGATGTAGGTTATGCTCAAGGATTGTAAATGGTATATGGTATGTCCGATGAAAAGATTTTATGAGGATGGAAAATTGGA
>JAKASW010000147.1 GCA_021818875.1 Bacteroidota bacterium | reverse complement strand
TAGATGTAGAGAACAGGCCGCTGATGGGAAAGAAGGCCAAGAAGCTCTTTGCCGACAAGAAAATCCCTGGCGTTTTCTACCTCGGCAATGAAAATGTGTCTGTTCAGGCAGATGAGCGGCGAATCCATACTATCGTTTCATCGCACGCGACTCATGTCATAAAGGTAAAGTTCCAGGATGGATCGGAACGAAGAGCGATTATCAATGAAGTCCAGGTTGATCCTGTCCACGGAGGAATACGGCACTTCGACCTGTACGGAATCAGGGAAGGTCAGAAGATTACTTTGCAGATTCCCGTCGTGCTTGTGGGAAGTCCCAAAGGCGTAAAAGACGGAGGTATTCTCCAGCACTCTATCCATAGGATCAGAATTCAGTGCGATCCCGATCAAGTGCCGGAGCATGTCGAAGTCAACGTCAGTGAGCTCGGCATCGCGGACTCAGTGCACATCAGAGACATCAAGATTGAGGGAGCGAGGATACTGGACAATGCCGATTCAGCGATAGTTACTGTTGTACCGCCACCGGCGATCAAAGAAGAGACTCCTGAAGCTGTAGCAGCCGAGGCCGCTGAGCAGCCGGCTGAGCCTGAAGTGATCGGAAAGACGAAGAAGGCTGAAGAGGCAGGTGAGGCCGAAGAAGCTCCCGAAAAGGAAAAGGGAAAAGAGAAGAAGAAAGAATAATTCCTTGCATCGGTTTTTGATCTGTTCGATGGATGATTTGGATTGGGAAGAAAAATGATCGTCGGGTTGGGGAATGTCGGCCGAGAGTATGAAGCGACGCGCCATAATGTCGGCTTCATGGTCGTCGACGAGACCGCGCGCAGGTTCAAGAAAAAATTCGTGCCAGGCAAAGGAGAATATTATCTCGCGAAGGCTTCTCACATAGCGGACGATCTCGTTATCGTTAAGCCTACAACTTACATGAACGACAGCGGGATTGCGGTAGAAGCTGCAACCAGGAGCTACGGCGTCTCAGCAGAAGACCTGCTCGTTGTATGCGATGACTTTAATTTGCCGCTCGGAAAACTAAGGCTTCGGAAGGGCGGCAGCGATGGTGGGCACAATGGTCTGTACTCGATCATCTATCATTTGAACGATGATTCATTCCCCCGGCTTAGATGCGGCATCGGTCGAACGGGCGGTAATCCCGAAGAACCGCACCGTCGCGGCGAAGACATGGCCGATTTTGTGCTTTCAAGTTTTGATGCAGAAGAGATTCCCCAGGTGGAGAAGATGGTACAGTCCGCCGCGGACGCAGTCTTTGCCTTCGTAGCGAAGGGGATCGGCGCTGCAATGAACAAATTCAATTAATCAAAGGAGGTGAAGTAGACTGAGTACCGAACAACGCGAATATGAAACGACGTTCATAATCAATTCCAACCTTGAAGACAGTCAGGTTGAGGCGGTTATCACGCGCTATCAGGAGTTCATCTCCGGAAACGGCGGCGAGGTTGCGTCTATAGATCGTTGGGGAAGGAGACGCCTTGCATATCCGATAAGGAAAAAGAACGCAGGGTTTTACGTACAGGTGTTTCACAAGTCCCCGACGGACATCGTCTCAAAGCTTGAACAGACATTCAGGCTCGACGAGGAAGTAATCCGTCATCTGACGGTAATGGTGGACAAGAACATGCAGAAAAGCCGTGCGGGTATCAAGAAGCACCCTCGCAGACGTTCGCCAAAAGGCGAATCTGAGCGGCCACTCGACGAGTCGAGTCGTCGATCTTCAGCACCGACTGACGTAGCCGGCGCCATGGTTGGAAAAGATCATGATGAAAAGCAGTGAGAGAGTCCGAGAACAATTGAGGCTGCAAAACTATCGATGGAGGATTTATGGCTGACTTGAAGATGCCCGAGATGAATTCCGTAATCATCGCCGGTAATTTGACAAAGGATCCGGTTTTCCGTCAGACTACAAACGGGACACCGGTCGTGAATTTCACTGTCGCATCTAATAGAAAATTTCGCGACAGTGAAAACAGATGGCAGGAAGATGTGTGCTATGTCGGAATTGTCGCATGGAATAAACTTGCCGACAGTTGCCGCGACAGGTTGAAGAGAGGAAGCGCTGTTCTTGTCGACGGCGAGCTTCAGAGCCGCAACTGGAAGACAGATGATGGTCACAACCGCTCGATCGTAGAGATCAAAGCAAGGCGGGTTCAGTTCCTCAACAAGCGCGGGCATCTCTCGGATGTCTCTCCCTCAAACGGCAATCACTCGGAGGAGCCGTTTGTCGAGGAAGAGCCCTCCACTTTCACGGACGAATCATTTGATCATTTTCTTACGAGTGAGGAGTCCGAGCTGCTGAAAAATAATGGACAAAAGATTGGAGAATAAATAAGTTGGTCCCAGTAAAGGAAATCAAGAAGAGAAAAATTTGCAGGTTCTGCGAAAACGGGGATGTCTACATCGACTACAAGGATGATAAACGTCTCATCAAATTCACGTCCGAGCAGGGCAAGATTATCCCACGCCGGGTGACCGGGACTTGTGCAAAACACCAGCGACAACTTGCGCTCGCGATCAAGCGCGCTCGACATCTCGCAATGCTGCCGTTCGTGTCGGACATTATCAGATAATCAAGTAGGCGAGGTCAGGTCACCTCGTCTACAATGGAGTCTATATGAAAGTCATACTAAGAAAAGATTATAAAGGTCTCGGCGAAATCGGGAAAGTGGTCGATGTGCGGGACGGGTATGCAAGGAATTTCCTTATCCCACAGAAGTTTGCATATCCCTACTCATCAGGGTATCTAAAACTGATCGAAAACGAGAAGCGGTCCTACGAAGCTAAGTTAAACCGCGAGATCCATGATGCGGAAACATTGGCACAGAAGCTTAACGGAGTGGAAGTAGTTGTTGAGGTCCAGGCGGGTGAGGAAGATAAACTGTTCGGCTCGGTTACGTCTCAGATGATTGCGGACAAACTTGCAGAGAAAGGTTTCGAAGTTGATCGGCGTCGTATCGAACTTTCAGAGCCGATCAAGACGCTTGGTGCTTATAAGGTACCGGTAAGATTGCACCAGCAAGTGGCAACGGAAGTCTCGGTCTCCGTCATTAAGCAGCCCGAATAGCCCCTGAAGCAGGTCCGGACAGATTGGGAAACCCTAAGCTTCCGGATACATCTGCTGGTCTACTCACCAACGGCAACAATCAGGTCGCCAGGATATTTCATTGCTCCAGAGAAATTCTTTCCGGAGTCTTCTTGTTCTTGAGCGATCCTCTCTTGGCCTTCAGCGATTGTTTCGAGAATCTCACCCTGTTCGGCGGGCCGGTCATCCATCCGTTCGATGGTCTTGTCTATCTTGCCAATGGTGATGTCCAATTTGCACGTCGTTCCCTCCATCCGTGCCCATTTGTCAACGCAACAAAGCCAAGAACCAACGATAAAGAAATTGTTGCACCGCCGAAGAAGAGGTAGGCGTTTCAATCTATTTCGACCTGCTCCATTACCTTTCTATCTCATCCTCCCATTTCAATCTCACGACCCAATCCGCAAGGGAGACAGGCATTGTTCAAATCTGCCAATCAAAATTCCCGTCTGTCGGGAGAATATGCCCCAGGATTTAATTGGACCGGCAAACAGGTTAAGTAGAAATTGTTCTTTCGCAGCGAACCGTTCGGCATGATTTTTACATCACATTGACGTTGCCCAATCTTGTTTGAGGGGCGAATCCGAGTTAATTTAGAAGAAATTGATGGCAGAGAACGTAAACATACTAACAGCCTTTTTGTTCGGAATAATTTCCTTCGCGTCTCCATGTGTTCTTCCGATAGTACCTGGCTACCTCTCTTTCATCAGCGGCTATAGTTTTGATGAGATGGTCAACAGCTCGCGAGAAAAGCTTTTTAAGCGAGTCACTCTAAACTCAATTCTGTTCATCATCGGTTTCTCGTTGATCTTCATTGCGCTCGGAGCCTCGGCGACTGCCGTGGGAAAGTTCCTCGTTCAAAGACTCGACCTGTTCGCAAAGATAGCCGGGGTGATCATTGTGCTGTTCGGACTGCATATGGTCGGTGTTTTCAAGATTAAGTTTTTGAATTATGAAAAGAAGTTTCACACCGATAAAAAGATCGGCCCGTTGGGATCTTTCGTGGCCGGACTTGCTTTTGCATTCGGATGGACTCCATGCATCGGTCCGGTACTTGCCGCGATATTGACAATTGCCGCACAACAGGATACCATCGGCAAAGGAATCATGCTCCTGGCCGTCTACTCACTTGGTCTGGGAATCCCTTTTCTGGTGACAAGCCTGAGCATCAACGCGTTTCTTTCGTTCTTCAAAAAGTTCAGCAGGTACATCAGGTGGGTCGAGGTGTCGGGCGGAGTGTTGCTGATAATTGTGGGGATACTGATAGCTACAAACAATCTAACTGTGCTTTCCGGTTACTTTGCAAAATGGTTCCCATTTCTAAATCGACTGTCGTGAAAGCGAATAACTTGAGGAATTTCGAATGAGCAAAACCATTGAGACTGTGGATGACGTTGTGATAAGGTTCGCCGGCGATTCAGGCGACGGCATGCAGCTGACGGGCACCCAGTTTACGAATACCACGGCCCTGGTCGGGAACGACCTGAGCACCCTCCCCGATTACCCGGCGGAGATCAGAGCACCTGCTGGAACACTTTTCGGCGTATCGAGCTTCCAGCTGCGATTCTCGAGCTGGGACATCTTAACTCCCGGCGATCAACCGGATGTGCTGGTTGCGATGAATCCGGCCGCATTGAAAGTACATTTGAAAGATTTGAAGAAGAGCGGTCTCATCGTGGCAAACACCGACTCGTTCGACGACAAGAACCTTGCTCTCGCCGGGTTCGCAGGAAATCCATTAGCCGACGATACCCTGGTTGATTATCAGGTTATCGAGGTCCCGATCACTAAACTGACGTTGAACGCTCTTCAGGGAATGGGTCTGACCCAGAAGGAGAGTGTGCGCTGCAAGAATTTCTTCGCTCTCGGTTTAATGTACTGGATGTACTCCCGTCCGATGGAGCCGACTGAAGGATGGATCAAGCAAAAATTCGGAAACGAGCCTAAGATTGCTGAAGCTAATGACAAAGCGATGAAGGCTGGCTACTATTACGGGGAGAGCACGGAAGTGTTTGCTTCGAGGTTTGAAGTGAAACCGGCTCAGTTGAAACCGGGACTGTACAGAAATATTACCGGGAACGAAGCGACTGCACTTGGTGTAGTTGCCGCGGCGAAGAAGGCCGGGATTCCGCTATTCTATGCGAGCTATCCGATCACTCCCGCAAGCGACATCCTTCATAACTTGTCCTCATATAAGAACTACGGTGTGAAGACCTTCCAGGCAGAAGACGAGATTGCAGCTGCGGGCGTAGCCGTTGGAGCGGCCTATGCGGGCAACCTCGCGGTAACGGGTACAAGCGGCCCTGGCGCCGCGCTGAAATCCGAAACGATCAGCCTCGGAGTCATGCTCGAGCTTCCGATCGTTATCGTGGACGTCCAGCGTGGTGGGCCATCGACCGGTCTGCCGACAAAAACCGAGCAATCAGATCTTCTCTTTGTGATGTATGGTCGTCACGGCGAAGCTCCGGCACCGATTGTGGCGGCCGCGACGCCGGCAGATTGCTTCCATATGGCGTACGAGGCGGCGAGGATCGCGGTAAAATACATGACACCGGTCTATCTGCTGACCGACGGTTATTTAGGCAACGGCAGTGAGCCATGGCTTGTTCCGGATTCGAAGGAACTTCCGACAATACCGGTGACTTTCAGAACTGATCCAGAGAACTTCCATCCTTATGCGCGGAACGAAAACAACGTGCGTCCCTGGGCACTTCCTGGAACGCCGGGCCTGGAGCACAGAATCGGTGGACTCGAGAAGGCGAACATAACTGGCAACGTCAGCTACGATCCCGACAACCATGACTTCATGGTACACCTGAGAGCTGAAAAAGTGGCGGGCATTGCCAAAGATATTCCGCTGCAGGAAGTCTACGGTGAACAGAGCGGCGACCTCCTTGTCATGAGCTGGGGCGGAACGTACGGAGCAGTGAGATCAACGGTAGACAGATTGCGGAAGAAAGGATACAAGTTGTCCCACGCCCATCTGCGCTACTTGAATCCGTTTCCGAGGAATTTAGGCGAAGTCCTCGGGAATTTTGGGACGATATTTGTTCCTGAAATCAATCTCGGTCAGCTTGCTAGACTCTTGAGAAGCGAATACCTGATCGATGTGGTACAGTTCAACAAGGTCAGAGGACTTCCGCTCAGGTCGACAGAGCTCGAACAGGCGATTGTGAAAACGTTAGAAGCAATTCCCGCAAACGGGAAAAGGAGTTAGACGATGGCAGGCACTAATGGCAACGGCGAGACGCTCAAGCAGTCTCCCGCACAGCCGAAGAAATATACAGCGAAAGACTTTGCGTCCGACCAGGATGTAAGATGGTGTCCGGGTTGTGGTGATTATTCCGTACTTGCTCAAGTCCAGAGGATACTTCCTGACCTGGATGTGCCGAAGGAGAAGCAGATCTTTATCTCCGGGATCGGCTGTTCCAGCAGGTTTCCATACTACATGAATGCCTACGGAATTCATGGCATCCATGGTCGAGCGCCCGCGATTGCCAGCGGCGTGAAGTCGGCGAACCCGGACTTGACAGTGTGGGTTGCAACAGGTGACGGCGACGCGTTGTCGATCGGTGGAAACCATATCATCCATGCATTGAGACGAAACATCGGCCTCAAGATCCTTATGTTCAACAACCGGATATACGGTCTGACGAAAGGTCAATATTCGCCTACTTCAGAACTCGGGAAGAAGACGAAGTCCAGTCCGTTCGGGACCATCGATTATCCGTTCAACCCGGTACAGCTCGCTTTGGGTTCCGGGGGCACTTTTGTGGCCCGCTCGATGGATCGCGACCCGAAGCATCTTCAGCAGGTCCTGTTGCGTGCGGCTAAACATGATGGTACAGCCTTCACCGATATCTTCCAGAATTGCAACGTGTTCAATGACGGTGCGTACTTCCTGTATACTGAGAAAGACACAAGACCGGATAACGTGCTCTACGTCGAGCACGGGAAGCCGCTGGTTTTCGGCAAGGAAAACGACAAGGGAATTAAGCTCGAAGGATTCACGCCGAAGGTGATCTCGCTGAAGGACGGGAAACACAGTATCAGCGATGTACTGGTCTACGACGAGACTTCATACGAGCTGGCCGTACTTGTCGCGACATTCGGCGATAGACCGGGTTTCCCGATGCCGATCGGAGTTTTCTTCAAGGCCGACCGTCCGAGCTACGAAAAAATGATGACAGATCAGATCGAAGCCGTCACCAAGAAACGTGGCGCGGGGGATCTCGACAAACTGTTGAAGTCCGGCAATACGTGGACGGTGACAGCGAACTGATAGATGAGTCTCATGTTGTTGCAGGTTTCTTCCAAAGGGGCGGCCGCTTGACCGCCCTTTTTCTTTCACACCCGCTATCCCGGAATCCACTTGTGCCCAAATTTGGGACCCTGTTTGGATAAGAATAAAACAGACCTCCATGACCATAAGGGTACACCAGGTCTTTCATTACTAAACACGTTTTGAGGTTCTCTGGCGAGCTTGGCGGTCAATGAGAAAATTTTGAATCAACCACGGAATCTCAAAGCCCCTTTTTTTGTTATCATTTGATTATTTTAGTGCTCAATGAACTCCATATTCTGAACAATCTCGAGACAGAAAAATAGATGACCCAACTATTATCTCCTTCGGCGGAAAAACTAATTGAGGCCTTTTGTGGACTGGTTAACGAGAACCAGAAGTTTGTTTTGACGACCCATGTCAACCCGGATGGTGATGGGTTAGGTTCTGAACTTGCCCTCAGTAGATTTTTGAAGAAGCTGAACAAGGAATCGACGATTCTGAATTACAGTGAAACTCCATCCAACCATCTTTTCCTGGACAAGAGCAGAGAGTTAAAGAAGTTTGATCCTGAAAAAGATGTGCGGCTGCTACTCGACGCCGATGTCTTGATAGCACTCGACATGAACAATTCTTCTCGGCTAAGGGCTATGGAGAAGTACTTCCTGGAAAGCAAAGCGAAAAAGGCGATCATCGATCATCATCTCGAGGCACAGGATTTTGTGGACTACCAGCTCGTAGATATCGATTCTCCAGCGACTGGAGAGATAGTGTACCACTGCCTTGTCGCCTGCAATGCAGCGCTGATCGACAAAGAAATCGCCGAAGGCTTATATGCTGCTATCATGACAGACACAGGCTCGTTCCGCTTTCCTCGAACTGATGGCGACACTTACCGGATCGCAGGGCATCTCGTGGATCTCGGTGTGGATCCGAACTATGTTTATCACAAGTTGTATGAAGAGAATTCTCTCGGAAGGACCACGTTGTTGGGCGAAATGCTGTCCAAGGTTCAACTCGCGTACGCTGGGCGAGTTTCGTATGCCTCTCTGACGCTTGAGCAGTTGGAGAGAAACCATGTTATTCCGGATGATGTGGACAATTTTGTAAACCAGGCTAGTGCAATCTCAGGCGTTGTCGTGACCCTTTTTTTCCTTGAGATGGAAAACGGAGTAAAAATAAGCTTCAGATCGAAAGGCGAAATACCTGTTAATGATCTCGCAAAACGGTTCGGGGGTGGTGGGCACAAAAATGCTTCCGGAGCACGACTTTATGGCACGAGCCTGAGTGAAACTGTGAAAACAGTTCTGCGGGAAACCGTACTTATACTCCCCGATCACGCTTGAATTTTTCCTGGAGGAATAATGAAAGTTGAGTTTGTACAAAAAGATTTCACGGAAACCGCCGGTGACGGACTCATCCTCGCATTGACGCCGGGTGATCTTGAACCAGTAAGCAAGCGCGACAATACACCGAGACTCGCTGTGCTTTTTGGTGATAATGGCACGGAAATAGAGAGGGCACTCAAAGGCAGTGATTTTTCGGCAGAGAAGAATCAACTGCTCACTCTTTATTCTATTGGCAAGTATCGCGTGGTGCTCCTCGTGGGCTTAGGAGAAAGGTCACAACTCTCGACAGAAAAACTTAGAAGGGCCGCGGCGGCAGGAGTCAAAGCAGCTCAGGCAGCGAAGTCAAATTCGGTTGTACTTTCAGCTCTCGACCCGACGATAGAACAGGTCAGCGACTACGATACCGTTCACTCGCTTCTGGAGGGAGCAATACTCGCGGCGTACAAGTTCGACAAATATCTTACCGCCGACAAGAAGAAAACCAGGGTTGAACAGTTCACCGTAGCGATCAAAAGCATCAAATCTGATATTGGAAAAAAAGCCGCAAGGGACGCAGGATCGGTTTGTGATGCGGTGTATCTGACGCGAGACCTCTGCAATGCACCGGCGAATGAAATCTATCCGGAAGCTCTCGCCAACGTCGCGTCGAAGATAGCCAAAAAGTATCATCTTCGTGCACGGATCCTTGACGAACCAGAGATCCGCAGACTCAAAATGGGAGGACTACTTGCCGTCAACTCGGGAAGTGCAAGACCACCGCGATTTATTACTCTTGAATACAGAGGGAACTATCGTAGTCGGGATTGGTATGCTATTGTCGGGAAGGGAATTACTTTCGACAGCGGAGGGATCTCGCTCAAACCTGCCGCTAATATGGGCGAGATGAAGATGGACATGTCGGGGGCCGCGGCCGTTATCGGCACAATGCAAACTCTCGCTTCGCTGAAACTGCCTGTCAATGTCGTCGGCATTGCTCCTTCGACAGAAAATTTGCCCGGAGGCTCTGCCTACAAGCCGGGTGATGTTGTGACAACAATGTCAGGCATAACGATAGAGGTCGACAATACAGACGCAGAAGGACGCGTTGTCCTGTCTGACGGGTTGTATTATGCGCAGAGGTACCGTCCCAAAGCTATCATTGACCTTGCAACTCTGACCGGTGCTTGCGTCGTCGCGCTCGGCCAGCACGCAACCGGAATGTTCGGTACGGCCGAAGACATCATGGCACAATTGAAAGAGGCAGGAGAGAAAACATTTGAGCGCGTTTGGCAGATGCCGATCTACGAGGAGTACGAAAAGCAGATAAAGAGCGACATCGCCGATGTGAAGAACGTCGGTGGACGATGGGCCGGGGCGATAACGGCGGCATTGTTCCTGAAGAGATTTGTTGGCGACTATCCGTGGGTACATCTTGACATTGCCGGGACAGCCATGCTCGAGGAAGAATCCGATTATGCTCCTAAAGGCGGGTCCGGTGTCGGCGTGAGATTGCTGACACAATTCTTCAAGCAAGCGGCATCCTGAGGCATCCGATTTTGTTATATTTGTGAACCTTCAATCATGTTTTTTCATCTAACAGA
>JAKASW010000146.1 GCA_021818875.1 Bacteroidota bacterium | reverse complement strand
GATTCCCCCTGCAGACTTCAATGAGTCGGTTCAGCTTTTCTACGCTCTTTACATCTGCCAAGTATGACACTTCAGATTTTCCTTACAAAACCAATCGCACATCCTGAGAGTATTAACGACCTGTTCTCAATTCAATTTATAGTTATCGGCACAAATTCCAAATATGCCAAACTGGCCTGGGGGATCCGGAACGTTATTCGATAACAAGACGAGAATTGTGACCCAGCCCGATTCATCGTCTTCATCGGAAACTTTTCAGGAAATGGACACATTGAGCGCGTTAGAAGAGCGTTGAGGTTGCGTTAAGCCACTCCAGACTTAGGGACGTGGGTACTTGTCCACCGTCGGCATTAATTGCTGCAGATATTAAGAAAAGATTCCAGGATGAGAGTCTTTGCTTATTGTTGTTTTGTGAACGGCGCGGTGAGTTCTTTTAGGCTGGAGAACACAGGCTTGAAGTTGAGCAGCGACTTAACCGAGAAGACGGCGCCGCCAACTAGTTTTGTTTGGATGCAGGACTGCCTTAACCCGTTCAACCCGACGACGATGATCAATTTTGATTTGCCTGCCAATAGCCTAATGACGCTCAAAGTCTGCAACATATTTGGGAGAGACGTGAAGACTCTGTTTGATGGCAATGAATCTGCTGGAACTTGCAGCGTCACCTTTGACGGTAGTGATCCTCCGAGTGGCTTCTATTTCTTTCAGCCTCAGGCGGTTGGCAAGGATGGCGGAGAATATGTCTCCATTAAGAAGATGGTAATCCTGAAGTCATCGAACAATCTCAAAGCACGTTAACCAACATAGAAAGGTACTATGACGCAAATACGTTTACCCCAGCTTGGTGTACTTCTGCTTTCTGGAACGCTTGTTGCGGGCTGTTCCAAGAGCGGCAGCAATCCAGTCGGTGCAAACAGCGGCCGCGTCCCCGGGTTGATTTTGCCTAACGTCTGGGCGCCACAAAGCAAGTCCGCTACCGCCGATACAAATCAGGGATATCTTGAGGTTAATGCCGACAATTCTCTCCTCGATTCTGAAAGCGTAAGCCTCCAGGGTTATCTTGCCAGGACTCCCACCCAATCGGGGAATGTTTGGACCTGGAACTTCAGCATTCCCGCCGACAGCCTAACGTGAAAGTGGACCGCAACACCCAATTCAGGAGGTTACTACCGGACTTTCGATCTGTATCTCCCAGGTCAACCATCGTTCCGATACCGGCCGGCCTGGTTTCAACTGACGGAAAGACAGGAAACCTTAACGTCCTGTACAATCAGGAAACAAACCAACCAGCTGCAAATTATAGCTGGTCAACAAACGCGGGCGGACAAGTCACCGGGATTGTTTACGTAAATAATTTTCTCGGAATAGTCGGGAAGAAAT
Source organism: Bacteroidota bacterium (assembly GCA_021818875.1). Lineage (GTDB taxonomy): Bacteria > Bacteroidota > Ignavibacteria > Kryptoniales > JAKASW01 > JAKASW01. The sequence goes on along the minus strand of JAKASW010000146.1, from coordinate 8,989 downwards.
ATGTGTACACAAACAACACTAGCAAAAGCGGCACGCTCAACGAATGGCAGACTCTTTCCAACGGATCGGTAATTCAGACTTGGGAGATAATGTGGAACTCAAATCAGTCCGGACAGTACACCGAGTGGGACACGACCGGCACGATCATAAACAGCGGAACCTGGAATTGAGAAGTGTAGTCGGCGCATCTCCATTGTAACTTATTACAAAGAAAAGAAAGGAGTAATCTTCACGCATAAATACCTCTTGTTCTCATCGCTGATTATATTCACCTTCGCAGTTGGTGCAAGATCTCAAACCAGTCAGATCGGTGCCCAGGGACAGAAAGCTTTCCTCCTGAACTACTTTACCAAGGGATTGGTGTCGTTCGGATCGAATCCTTATGAAGGAGGATTTGGAGGGAAATACTTCATCCAGGACAACCTGGCCATCCGCGGACTACTGATGTTCACAACGGACAACGTCACTCCAAAAGGGCCTGGGGGAACGAGCACCAGTTCGTTGAGCCTCGGGATCCAGGGCGGTCTCGAATATCATTTCATGACACTCGGCAAAATAAGTCCGTATGTTGGTGGTTCGATTTCATACTTCAACAACGGTCTTACATCCACTTTCGCTGGCGGATCCACTACGGGGACAACAACCGATTTTCGGCTCGCGGCTCTTGCCGGAGTTGAATTCTTCTTCAACCAGAACGCGAGTCTAAGCATCGAGTACCAGTACGGTTTCGATTCGTCAGGCAACCCAGATCAGAGTGAATCCCAGTTTGGATTACTGACCGCTGCAATCACAATGGGGATCTACTTCTAACCTCTCCGATTTATTTCCGCGCTTGACCTTCCCTCGACCTAAGATTTGGAGGCCGGGCGACGGTTTCCATGGCTCGTCATCAAAATCGACGAAAACGGCCGTCGCGTTGATTTTCACGGCGTTCCTATCTAAATTAACAGGCAATTTCCCGATTGGAAGCCATTGCAGCAGTTTTCGAGTGCGGGAAACCCGGTTTGACGCAAAAGATTCAAACGGCGCTGCCGGGATCTCCGGCAGGTCAATTTGCCGGGGTGGCGGAATTGGTAGACGCGAAGGACTTAAAATCCTTTGGCCCCAAAGGGCCGTGCGGGTTCAAGTCCCGCCCTCGGCACGGCTTCAGTTGCATCCGGGCGATTAGCTCAGTTGGTTTAGAGCGCTACATTGACATTGTAGAGGTCAGAGGTTCGAATCCTCTATCGCCCACGGAATGAAAATAGCAAGGACGTCAGAGGTTCTTCCTCACGAATCGGAACGATTCGCGAGGAATCCCTTCGGGAGAATCCTCTATCGCCCACGGAATGAAAATAGCAAGGACGTCAGAGGTTCTTCCTCACGAATCGGAACGATTCGCGAAGAATCCCTTCGGGAGAATCCTCTATCGCCGACGAAAAGAATACGATCTCGAATTGAATAAGAAACTTACATCCATCGAATGCCGCTAACACAGATGTTCTTTCAATGTTAGCGACTGGGCATTTCTCCCAGGGTCTTGGGCTTTACCGAATTCCAAATCATTATTTAATTTGCATTTGAAGATTTATGCCGAATGTAACATTAGCTGACAATTCCATTCTTGAAGTAGCTGATTCTACTGCTGCTTCCGAAATTGTAAAAAATCTCGGCCGATCTATTGCCGAAGAAGCTCTTGCGGTCAAAGTCAATGGGCGAATGGTAGATTTAAGCACGCCAATCAGAGAAGACTGTAAAGTGGAGTTTTTGACCTTCGACGATCCCGAAGGCAAAGAAGTATACTGGCACAGCACCTCGCATCTCATGGCACACGCCATCCAATCAATTTTCCCGGAGGCGAAATTCGGAGTTGGGCCGGCGATAGAAGATGGCTTCTACTATGATATCGATATCAACAAGACATTGACTCCGGTCGATCTCGAAATGATCGAAAAGAAAATGAACGAGATCGCGGAACAGGATCAGCCCTTCGTGCGCAAGGTGGTGAGTAAGGATGATGCTCTCAAATTCTTCAAGAGCAAGGCCGACCCTTACAAAGTCGAAATCATAAGTGCCCTCGACGGGACTATAACCTTCTACGAAGAAGGAGATTTCACCGACCTTTGCCGCGGCCCTCATGTACCATCCGCCGGGAAGTTGAAGTATTTCAAGCTCTTGGGAACAAGCGGTGCATACTGGCGCGGAGACAGCAAAAACAAAATGCTCCAGCGTGTCTACGGCGTTTCGTTTCCGAAGAAGAAGATGCTGGATGACCATCTGAAGATGCTCGAAGAAGCGAAGAAGCGTGATCATCGTAGACTCGGACGCGAGCTGGATTTGTTTGTGTTCCATGATGTCGCGCCCGGTGCACCGTTCTGGCTTCCCAAGGGAATGATAATTTTCCGCGAGCTGGAGAAGTTCATCCGCGGCGAGCTCGACAAACGCAGCTACCTGGAAATTTCTACCCCGATGCTAGTCAAGAAGGACTTGTGGGAGCAATCGGGACATTGGGGACATTACAAGGAGAACATGTTCATCCTCAACGTCGATGAAGAAACATATTCATTGAAACCGATGAACTGCCCCGAGAGCACCTACGTATTCAGGCACAAAACCCGGAGCTACCGCGATCTTCCGCTCCGCTATTCCGAAATAGGCAGACTTCATCGGAACGAAATTTCCGGAGCACTCGGTGGAATGTTCCGTGTCCGCCAGATCACCATGGACGATGCTCATATATATTGCCGTCCTGATCAGATCCTGCCCGAAATCGACAACATAATCGCGCTTGTCAAGTACGTTTACGGGTTGTTCAACTTTGAAGTCTCGTTCAAGCTTTCAACAAAGCCCGACGATGCGATGGGCGATCCAAAACTCTGGGAACAAGCAGAGGCTTCACTCAGACAGGCTCTTGCGAATAACGCGATCAAATACGGCGTAAAAGAAAAAGACGGTGCCTTCTACGGACCAAAGATAGATATTCAAATCAAGGACGCCCTCGCGAGAGAATGGCAGGTCGCAACGATCCAGCTTGATTATGTTATGCTGCCGGAACGATTCGACCTTTCCTACATCGATGCGGAAGGCAAGCCTCAAAGACCGGTTCTAATTCACCGCGCAATCTTCGGGTCGTTTGAAAGATTTGTCGGCATACTGACCGAGCACCTTGCCGGCGCCTTCCCGACCTGGTTGGCACCTGTTCAGGCTGTCGTGATTCCGATTACCGACAACTTCCTGGAGTATGGGAAATCGGTTATGCACTCTTTATCCGTTGAAAATGTCCGTGTTGAACTTGACGACCGGAACGAGAAAGTAGGATACAAAATCCGTGAATGGGAAACGAAGAAAGTCCCATATATGTTAATTGTGGGACAGAAAGAAGCTCAGGCCGGATCGGTCTCTGTCAGAAAGCATCTTGAAGGAGACAAAGGCGCGAGCCCGCTTGCCGATTTCATCGGCAAGTTAAAGGAACAAATAGCCACGAAGGCTTAGTCCAAAGAAACCAACTGGAGGATACGACCTATTAACACACCAAAGCTCAGGATCAATGGCGAGATCAGAGTCGCCAGCATACGTCTGATCGACTCTGACGGAAAGCAATTGGGGGTCATGCAGCCCCGTGAGGCACTGAGGCTCGCGGAAACAAGGGGACTCGACCTGGTCGAGATCGTACCGAATTCAAATCCACCTGTGTGCAAACTGGTGGATTATGGCAAGTACATGTACGAGCTGACCAAGAAAGAAAAGGCAAAGCTCAAAGGTCAAGGTTCGGCCCAGCTTAAAGAAATACGATTCCACCCGAACACCGATGAGCACGATTTCCTTTTCAAGTCGAGGCACGCGAAGGAGTTCCTGGAGCAGGGACACAAAGTTAAAGGGAGCGTGTTCTTCAAGGGACGGGAGATTACTTACACAGCCCATGGACAGGAATTACTCAACAGGTTCACCGAGTTCCTGTCCGACGTCGGGAAAGTGGAACAGAAGCCAAAGCTTGAGGGCAATAGCATGGCCGTTATAGTTGCGCCCGACAAGACAAAGAAGAAGGCGGCTTCTAAAGCGCCACCCGCAGGCTCCGTTCCAGCCGCTCCGACAAATACGTCAAAAGTTGAAAAGAAAGAGAAAGACCCAGCGAAGGAGAATTGAAATGCCGAAAATGAAAACAAACCGTGCAATGGCAAAAAGAATTAAGAGAACATCAACGGGCAAGTATCTCAGGGAAAAGGCGTTCAGAAGCCATATCCTTACCTCGAAGACTCAAAAAAGAAAACGCCAGCTCAGGCAAGCGGGCGTACTCGACAAAACGGATGTTAACCGCGTCCGCGGTATGCTGAACGAATAAGGACTTACTCAATCGGCATGTATGAGAGTCTTTCGGTGCTCTTTATGATCCGAAGTTCGTGTGCGGATTCCCTTCTTGAGAGGGAATGCAAGGGGGTTAGACTCTTTCCCGCAGAAATGCTATATTGCGATGCATAATTTGAGAAAACCTCTGCGTGCGAAAGCACGAAAAGCTCTTGCTGAGGATTCTGCAAGGCAATTCGGATGCGAACATTTCATTTGATGGTCTTTGCAATTTGATGCGGAATCTAGGATTTTCCCGAAGGTATGCTCCACGAGTCTTCTCTACGAGACCGTAGGTCGACTCGTAAGAGTCGTAGACCTTCGGCAGACGAGCGAATTCGTGGAAGTCATCACATTTTGAGAAGAGCCGGAGTTGCTGATAAAGTAATCTTGCAGCGAGATGACGACAAAGCAAAGGTTTATCATGTGAAGCAGGTGAGAAATCTCATTCTGAAATACAACTTGGCGAAGAGCAACCAATGACGTACAAATATGAGATCATAATCTACTGGGATAACCAAGACAGCATTTATGTTGCCGAAGTGCCTGAGTTGCCAGGGTGCTTTGCCCATGGATCAACGTATGACGCCGCTCTTCGTAATGCTAAAGAGGCAATCCGGCTCTGGATCGACACCGCAAAAGAGTTCGGAGATCAAATACCCGAGCCAAAAGGTCAGCGGTTGATTTACGCGTAAATTGACGGAGAAAAACTAAGATGCCACGTTCACGAAATAAGGTAGCGTCACACAGAAGGCGCAAAAAGACATTAGAGTTAGCCAAGGGATACTGGGGCGCGAGAAGCAAGGTATACACAGTAGCAAAGCACCACGTTGAGAAGGCACTGCAACATGCCTATAGAGACCGCCGGAAAAAGAAACGCGAGTTCCGCAGCCTGTGGATAACGCGCATCAATGCTGCAGCGAGAGAAAATGGGACAACATATTCCAGACTTGTTGCCGCGCTCGCAAAGAAAGAAGTTTCGATAAATAGAAAGGTTCTCGCTGACCTTGCTGCGAATAGTCCGGAGACATTCAAGCAAGTCGTTCAGTTTGCATTTAACTAATAAAATCTTCCTGCGTTCGCCCCAAAGGCTTCCTTTGGCAAAGTTCGGGACTTAAGCGACGCAGGAAGGTTTTTTGTATTCGGAAGTAAGAAAACCGCAGAGAAGCCAAGATCGGGTAAGCTAACGCCTTTGCGGCTCAGCAGTGAGACAGTGTTCCATTTGATATGAACGATGAAATTGAAAAACTGAAGTCGGAAGCTACTTCTGAAATTAGTCAACTGAATTCCCCGGAAGACTTTGAGAACTTCAGGCTGAAATATCTTTCCAGAAAAGGCTGGCTGGCACAGCTCTTCGAGAAGATGAGAGACGTGCCGAAGGATGAGAAACCGGCGGTTGGGAAATCATTGAACGAGCTTCGCGGCTTCATAGAATCAAAATTCGTTGAAAGAAAAGCGATGCGAGCGACAGAGCTTGCTTCGGATAAAGGGCCCGAGATTGATCTCACCATCCCTGGAAGAAAGAGATTCTTCGGCAGACAACATCCACTCACTCAAACTCTGAACGAGATAAAAAGGATTTTCACCGGTATTGGATTCGGAATTGCGGACGGCCCTGAAATAGAGGACGACTATCACAATTTCGAGGCACTTAACTTTCCGCCTGATCATCCCGCCAGAGACATGCAGGATACTTTTTTCGTAAGCGACAATTCAGGTAAATTCGTGCTCCGCACACACACTTCGGGCGTGCAGATACGCGTCATGGAAAATAACAAACCCCCAGTCCGAGTCATCATGCCCGGAAGGTGTTATCGCAACGAAGCGATCAGTGCCCGCGCATATTGCATGTTCCATCAGGTGGAGGGTTTGTATGTCGACAAGAATGTCAGTCTTGCAGAGTTGAAGGGAACGATTTCTTATTTCGCAAAGGAATTGTTCGGCTCAGAAGTAAAGACCCGCTTCCGTCCGAGCTTCTTCCCCTTCACCGAGCCAAGCGCCGAGGTCGATATCGGCTGTATCTTTTGCGGCGGCAAGGGCTGCAGGCTCTGCAAACATGCCGGTTGGCTGGAGATCATGGGATGCGGCATGGTGGATCCCAACGTGTTCAAGTTCGTCGGCTACGACCCAGCCGAAGTGAGCGGTTTTGCTTTCGGAATGGGTATAGAAAGAATTGCAATGTTGAAGTACGGGATCGACGATATCCGATTGTTTTTTGAAAATGACTTGAGGTTCCTCAACCAATTTTGATCCCAAAGACTTCTTGAAATTATGAAATCGGATGAAGCTCTAAATCCTAAGCTCGAGACTCTAAGCAAATTCGAGATTCAAATTTCCAATCATCAGGGATGGAGACTCCGAGAGAACGGTGGCTTCGTATGTTTTGAGTTTCGCGTTTTGAGTTTGTTTAGGAATGCGAAATTAATGATTAGAGATCTTTACGGAATTTTGGTGTAGAATATCATGAAAATTTCAAGGAAGTGGCTCGAGCAATTTGTAGACTTGTCGGGTATCCCGGACCAGGAGTTCTCCAGCAGGCTGACGATGCTCGGCCTGGAGGTGGAATCTTTTGAGAACTTCTCTGAAAAATACAAGGGATTTGTGGTGGGGCACGTCCTCGAAGCTGCAAAGCATCCGAATGCCGATAGACTCCATCTTTGCAAAGTAGACATCGGTACAGAAACCAAAGACATAATTTGCGGAGCAGTGAACGTAGCGGCAGGCCAGAAGGTCCCTGTTGCACTTGTCGGTGCAATCGTTCCACACGACCAACATGACCCTGATGGCAAGGAATTCGAGCTTACCCGTGCAAAGATTCGCGGCGTCGAATCCGACGGTATGATTTGTTCGGCCTTCGAGCTCGGTCTCGGCGACGACAAAAACGGTATCATGGTCTTCGAAGAAAGTGCTCCCACAGGCAAGCCGCTCGCCGAGTACCTCGGCCTCGACGATACAGTCTTCGAAATCAGTTTGACTCCAAACCGGTCGGATTGTCTGTCCCATCTCGGTGTTGCACGCGAGGCAGCCGCTGCTTTTTCCAAAAAGTTGAACCCTCGAAGGCCGAGAGTTCATGAAACCGACGAGCCGATCACAGCAAAAGTGGAAGTCCTCGCCCGAGACTTGTGTCCGCGTTATTCGGCACGTGTCGTAAAAGGAATCAAAGTCGAACCATCTCCACGATGGCTCAAAGATGCCGTGGAGAAGGTCGGCATGAGATCCATCAACAACGTTGTGGACGCAACGAACTACGTCATGTTGGAATTGGGACAGCCCTTACACGCCTTCGATTTGAATCTATTGAAAAACCACACGATCGTGGTACGGAGGCCGAGTCCAAGCGAAACCACCTTCACTACCCTTGACGGGAAAGAAAGACGGATTACTCCCGATATGCTGATGATATGCGACAAAGAGAAGGTCGTCGCCGTCGCCGGGGTCATGGGTGGGATGAACAGCGAAATCAGTGATGGCACAGTCGACGTTCTTGTCGAAAGTGCAAACTTTACGTCTTCATCAGTAAGGAGAACGGCAAAAGCACTCGGACTTTCCACGGAGGCGTCTTACAGGTTTGAACGAGGTGTGGACCCAGATCTCACGCTTACGGCTCTGGATAGGGTAGCGGCGATAATCGAAGAAACCGCAGGAGGCCAGGTTGCTAAAGGAGTCGTTGATGTAGCCGTATCGAAATTTCTTCCGAGAAAGATCGACCTGCATGTTGACCAGGTGAACAGACTTCTCGGGACCAGGTTTGCGTCCGGAGAAATCAGAAGACTTCTGGATTCGATTGGAATTGTAAGTGAGAAGAAATCCGAGACGATACTCATTTGCTCGGTACCGACGTTCAGGATAGACATAGAGCGCGACGTCGATTTGGTAGAAGAAGTCGGCCGCGTTTATGGTTACGAGAAGATCGAAGAGGCATGGCAGACGAAGCTCGCGTTCGATTCTCGTTTCAAGAATGTGGATCATACTGATGACTTGAAAGCCTTTTTGGCCGGGGGCGGCTTTCATGAAATCGTGACCAACTCTCTTCAGCCTATAGAAGTTGCCTCTCTTGGGTCGGAGAATTTCGTCCGGATTGCAAACCCCATCAGTGAAGACATGGCTGCGATGCGCACGTCTCTTTTGCCGGGGATGCTCGCCGCCGTTCGGTTGAATTTGTCCCATGGTATCAGAGACATAAAGCTTTTCGAGACGGGGCGCCTTTACTCCCGTAGCGACAAAGCCGAGCTTGTCGGCAAATATCTCGAAAAGGACATGATTTCGCTCACCATTACGGGCTTAGCCGACCCCTCCTCGTTCGACAGGGAAAGCCATCTATTCGACCTTCTCGACTTGAAGACTGAAGTGGAACGTGTCCTGAAGCACCTCCAGCTTGACAATTGGGACTTTATTGCTTATGATAGTAGCAGATTATTCGATCAATCACTAAAGCTGACTTTGAATGGGATGGAAGCTGGAGTTGCAGGGAGGGTAAGTCAGGACCTCCTCGATAAGTTATCGGTCTCTCAGAGAGTGTTCTTCGCAGAACTGAATGTGTCACCTTACATTTCAGGAGCGAGGGAAACCAGGAGATTCAAGCCTCTTCCAAAATTTCCGTTCGCATCTGTTGACCTTTCTTTTATCGTGAATTACGACGTACCCATGGGCAGTCTGACCGACTCCATCA
>JAKASW010000145.1 GCA_021818875.1 Bacteroidota bacterium | reverse complement strand
GGTACGATAATGAAACGAACGGTTTGACAGGGACTCTCACCGAACTTGGGTTCAATTATGTTATTGTCAACAGCTTCACCGAGGCGGATACTTTAGGTGCGAACGTCTTCATAATACGTTCTGGAAGCTATTCGCCTTATTTCAATTACCAAAATTCGGACCTGGATAACTGGGTATACTCTGGCAAAGGGGCGGTTCAAATAGGCGACTGGGAGAACGGCTTTGCAAGCGATTGGCAGAGTCTGAATTACTGGATGGAACCGATAATCGTGCAAGTGAACGATCAGTCCAACCCCGTTATGCGTGGCCTTCCGGGGTCCTGGCAGACTTATGGATATTGGAGTGGCAACACCATAGCAGGTGCTACAGATCAATCCATGCCTGATTTACTCTCCTGCTGGGCATATCATCAAAGCCGCATGGTAACCGCAATGCAGTTCGGACTCGGGAGAGGAGTTTTCATTGGGTTCAACGTTTACGGCGACCTGGCCGGAGAGTGGGATAAGCTGCTTCTAAGCAATTCGATAAACTGGGCATCCGGAAAATTGAGTCCCTGGATCCATCCTGTACCATTTTCGGGCATTATCGCTCCGGGTGATACCGGTAGGGTTCAGGTTAAACTTAATGCAGGCAGCCTGAGCGTCGGGCAATACCGTGACAACCTTGTTGTCTCGAGCAACGACCCGATGAAGTCCTGTGCGGAAGTCGGCGTCACAATGATACTGGCTCCGCCGCCAAACAACGTCGTCGCAGGGACCGGTTTCAATGGCATCGTCCCGCTGACGTGGAGCCAGATCTGGGACCCGAGTGCTATGCCTGTACGCGCAGGCACCCCGACCGGTGGTATATCAACTACACCTTCAGGATCGGCCAAAGCCTCGGGCGGTTTTCCCGCTACGTACACAACATTGAATTCGTCGGCCAGCAAGGGAAGAGTCAATTCAATCAAGGAATTTTCTTTCACAGCCACTCCGGAAAGGGATGCGCCGGTGAAGCAATCAATCACTGTCAACCATTACAACATTTATCGAAGCACCACACCAGGTGGTCCATACTCGCTGATCGCCTCAGTGACGGCAAGTGGTCGTCCCTATGGCGACAACGGTGACTTCATCGACTCTACTGTTACAAACGGGACAACATATTGCTACGTCTTGACTGCGGTTTACAGTAAAGGTGAAAGCATGTACTCGGAGGAAGTAAGTACCACCCCAAAGGCAGGCGGACACACTCTTGTTTCTCCGTTGACTCCTACACTTCCAGTGATTGATGGTGTCATCTCCCCCGGCGAATGGTCAGATGCAACCGTTAAAGACATAACCACGCCCGGTGTTCCAGCCACTATTAGGATGTTCATCAAGAACACTATCGGTACACTATTCTTAGCGTTTGAAGAGATTGATACCATATCGATTAACTATAACTACAATGGAGTTGGTATTTACTTCGATGCTGACCACAATCGCGCCTGGAATCCGAATGCGCTCGAGGGAAATTTCCGGATTGACTTCTATTCAGACACAACGTACACGTATTTCAGATGGATTACGGGGACTCACCCCAACGTGAGATTCTCCAGTTCTGTTCCTAACCCGAACGGGGTCGCTGCGAAAGGGGCTTTCTCAACCGGTCACTTCCAGGGTGAGGCGGCAATCGACTTGTCTTCGCCGTACTTTGCCAGTGCTGCGGACACCTTGGGGTTATGGGTCTTTGGTGATGGCCCATGGCACGCCTCCAGCTACTACCGTTATGATGGTACATGGCAGTACGGCTCAATATGGATTGCGCCTCAAACCTACGGGAATCTTGCGCTAACCAGGCCGAGGATTTTTGCGCGACCTCTCCAGTCGAGTTGGAACCTTGTAAGTTGGAACGTCAGTCCGCAAGCCGATTCGACAAAGTCTATTCTCGCCAACGTAATGCCGGACCTCGTTGTTGCTCTCGGCTTCGATCAGGTCGGGTTGACTTACGATCCGTCGATACCCTCCGACTATAACACGTTGCAGGTGATGGATTGCCTTCATGGTTACTGGCTGAAGACAGACAATGTGGACACGCTGGATATCCAGGGTCTTAAGGTCAATCCGCAAACGCCGATGGACCTTGCCAAATCGTAGAACCTTGTAAGCTACTTGCCGGCTCGGCAGGACTCCACAGTCCACACACTTGCAGGAGTCCTCGACAGTACCATCGTGGTACAGGGCTTCGACGGAGGCGCACTGACATACGATCCGACGATACCGGATGAGTTCAACACGCTTAACGTGATGAGTCCGGGATTCGGCTACTGGCTCAAGATGAAGTGTGCTGACACACTTGTGTATCCAGCGACCATTCCTCCAATTCCGGTGGTTACAAGGAATATTCCGCTAGCCTCAAACCTGAGGAAGACGGAAGCGAGCGTTGTTCCGACAAGACAGTGGATCAGCATCTGGGGCAAAGGCATGAAGCTGAACGGGGAGTTGATCCCTGTGGGAACGGTCGTGAAGGCAGTGGACAAGGATGGAGCAACATGTGGAGAATTCACGGTGGCAAAGGCAGGTGACTTCGGACTTATGCCTATATATGCAGATGACCCCGATACAAGGATAGAAGAAGGACCGAAGCCGGGAGAATATGTGAGCATTTATATCGGAAACTTCGAGGTGCCAGCTCCGATCAAGTGGACTGAGTTCGGTGACATTGTCAACTTCAACGACGTAGTCACGGCATTGGGTGGAGAGCTTGGGAATCTTCCAAAGACATTTGAGCTCCACCAGAACTATCCAAACCCGTTCAAACCATCGACGACAATAAAGTACGACCTACCGAAGCAAGAGAACGTGGTACTGAAGATATACAACGTTCTCGGACAGGAAGTAGTAACGCTGGTGAATCAGAAAGAGAAAGCAGGGTACTACTCGGTCGAGTGGAATGGGATGACCAGATCAGGTTTTGCATCAAGCGGAGTTTACTTCTGCGTGATCCATGCAGGAAGTTATAACAAGACGATCAAGATGCTCATGGTAAAATGATGATCAAAAGCAGGCGAGGTCAGGTGACCTCGCCTGCTTGACGACGGACGGGTATCACAACGCGATAAAATCCTGCGGGGTGTGTGCGCTCTTGCCAGGTGTCGGTCTTAACCGGTGCCGATGATTCGTGCTCACCGAAGAATTTGCGGGAGGACTCCGGAAAGAAAATGTGACCATGGCAGCACCTGTACAGCCTCGATTTTGTATGGTGCTTCAACCATGGCAACTACCAGGAGTCTCCTTCTCGGATGCTCCAAGTGGAAGCTCCTCAGAGTGGAAAGATGAGCGACGGAAAACTTGCTTAGTGCCTTGATTCCAATTTCACCAACGATTCGCTGTCCTCGAACAAGAAGGAGATGGACTTCCGCACGGTTGTTCGTTTGCCAATAGAACATTCTTGTTTCCGATTGCGCATAATGAATTGCATCTCGCACCTCATTCATCATCCATTGCTCAAGAAGCCTTCCAGGCATTGGCTTAGCAATGGGCTCGCTTAGCATTCCATTGACACCATTAGTCACGCGGTTATCGACGAAGTGGAATTTCGGGTGCGACGCGAGCTGTTTGCGAACGCCCTTCTGGTAGCCCGGAAGCCGAGTAAGGTGTCTTCTATTATGTCATAATAGCCTTGTACCGTTCGGACAGGCAATTGCGTCTCGCGGGCAATGTTTGAATAGCTTATCTGTTCACCAAGATTTGCAGCAGCAAGGTCAAGGAATCGCGAATACCCTCCAAGGTTTCTGACAATTCCCGATGCAGGTATTTCTTCTTTCAAGCAGGTTGAAGTGCATGACCGAAGAAAGTCGATTTTCTCAGACTTGTCTTTTCAAGAAGCGGAGGCAGAGTCCCAAGACGGAGCGCATCCTTGAGGTCAAATTGCTCAGACTATTCGGAAAACAGAAACGGGAAGAGTCGCCTCTCAACCGCTGTACCCGCGAGCAAGTTGCTTGCACCTCGTTTTAGTTTTCTTGAGCTTGATCCCGTCATGATAGCCTGACACTTAAATCTCTCGATAAGACCATGCACTTCATCGAGCAGGAGTGGAACCTTTCAAACCTCATCAATGAAAATGGTACGACCTGATGCTCGCTGCAACCGATCTTCTGCTTCTCTTAGGAATTGAGATGGATCACGCGTAAACCTGAGGAACTGATCCGTATTGAGTAGATCTATGACGAGCGCTAGCGGCTTGAGCCAGTGATTAATAAGTGTGCTTTTCCCCGTTTGCCGCCGACCGAACAAGAAAAATGAATTCTTTTGTGGAAGCCGTACTGCTCTTAATATCATTGCAAGGATATATGGTGTTTTTCCAACAATGTAAACGAATTCTTATCTTCTCTCGATCTCCTCACTCAGCTTTCCCCATGTGAAGTACTTGATTGCCAGTTCTCGTTCAAGCTCTTTGTACTCCACTGAAATCTTCTTCGCCTCTTCGCCGTCTTTGTAGAATTCCGGCTCGCCCATCATGGCCTCGATCTCTTTCCGCCTGTTCTCCATCGTTGATATTTCCTCTTCGATTTTGGAGAGCTTTTCTTTCAAAGGACGGAGCCTTTTCGAAAGCTCATTTCTCTTTTCTGCCTCAATGCGGCGACGTTCCCTGGCGGACAATTCCGTTTCCCGCGCTTGCCAGGCTTCCTCTGCTTTGCCGCGCGGCAGTAATCCGTCTCCGTTCCCCCGGTTCTCCGTTTCACCGATTCTGCCCTGGTCCAATTCCTGCCTTTTCCTGTAGATATAATCGCTCACATTTCCCGTAAATGTCTTCACCCTGCCATGATTGAATTCCGCGACCTTGTTTACCAGGGGATCGAGAAAAGCGCGATCGTGCGAGACGACCACGAATGTCCCTTCGTAATCCCTGAGCGCATCCTGAAGCACTTTCTTTGATCGCATGTCGAGATGATTGGTCGGTTCGTCCATGATCAGAAAATTCGCCGGCTGGAGAAGCATCTTGGCAAGCGCAAGTCGGCTTTTCTCTCCGCCGGAGAGAACCGAAACTTTCTTGAAGACATCATCATCACGGAACAGGAATGCGCCCAGTACGGTACGGAGCTTCGTGCGGATCTCGCCCGTTGCTACGCTGTCCACGATTCCAAGCACATCGTTCGAAGGTTCAAGCTCTTCCGCCTGGTGCTGTGCAAAATAAGAAATCTCCACGTTGTATCCGATCGTTCGCTCGCCGGATTCGAACGACTCAGCTCCGGCGAGGATTCTGGCAAAAGTCGATTTGCCCGCACCGTTCACGCCTACCACCGCAATTCTGTCACCCCGCTCAATCGCGTAGTCAAGGTCGTCGAACACGTGTTTCGGTCCGTAGCTCTTCTTAATTTGTTTGAGCTCCATTACAACGCTGCCGCTCTGCCTCGACTGAGGAAAATGGAAGTGAATTTCATCTTCCTCATCCTCGATTTCAATTTCGTCAATTTTCTCCAACTCTTTGATACGGCTCTGCACTTGCCGGGCTTTCGTTGCCTTATATCTAAACCGCTCAATAAACTGCTGTGTCTGCTTTATCTGTTGCTGTTGGTTTTTGTAGGCGTTGAGCTGTTGCTCGCGCCGCACCGCCCGTTCCTTTTCAAAGAAGGAATAGTTCCCCCGGTAAACTTCCATCCTGCCTGAGCCGACGCGCCATGTCCTCGTCGTAAGGTTGTCGAGGAATGCGCGGTCGTGCGAGACGAGGACAACAGCACCATTATAGCTGCTCAGTCTCTCCTCAAGCCACTGCAGAGATTCGATGTCCAGGTGGTTTGTGGGCTCATCGAGAAGAAGCACCGACGGCTCTTTGAGTATGAGCTTTGCCATCTCAATTCTCATTTGCCAGCCGCCGCTGAACTCATCGGTCTGCCGGGAGAAGTCATCCTTCTCGAAACCCAGCCCTTCCAGGACCTGTTCGATCCTCGATTTCATTCTGAATGCGTCGAGATCCTCCAGCTTATGCTGAAGCTCCCCGATCACGTCGATTGTGTCCATGTACTCTTCCGTCGAAGGGTCGAGCTCCTCCAACCGCCTATGTGCTTCCTCTACTTCGTTTCTAACCTGGAGCACATTTTCGAAAGCTGCCTCGACTTCTTCATAGAGTGATTTGCCGAACGATGCGACTCCTTCTTGCGGAAGGTATCCGACAGTGACGTAGCGTGCCTTGTTGATTGTACCACTATCTGCAGATGAGATCCCCGCGATGACTTTCAGCAGTGTCGATTTCCCTGCCCCGTTTGAGCCGACGAGGCCGATCCGGTCGTGCGCATTGATCGTGAACGACGCGGCATCGAGAAGGACTCTTTCACCGAATTGAATTGTTACTTCGTGAGCTGTCAGCATGTTTCCAATTTATCTTCCGAATAACAAATATAAACATCGGCGGGTGAACAATATAAGGGCGGACCGGTGCCCTGATTGGTCTTCCAGTTGGGAGAGCGACTGATAAACCGTGAAGATCGCAAAGGCACAGCAAGTCTTTCTTTGCTGGAACATACTTTGCCGTCCCTAGTGCGCTTCGCGGCCAAGAAAGGACTCTCGAATCAACAACACTCAAAACTAAGACAGTACCAGGAGCGGAGAGTGATATTGATATTGATTGAATTATCTTCCGATAATACATTGCGACCAATAGGGACCATTCAGCAATTCCGGGTAGAAGGGTAGATTGCAAAGTTGTGAGGTGGAACCATCAATGCAAAAAGGATGCATTCACGGGTCAAACCTCTCGATTATATTCATCTTATCATATTGAGAAGCGCAGATGCAATTCGGCTATTTTGACGACGAAAACCATGAATACGTAATCACGCGGCCCGATACTCCGAAGGCTTGGAGCAATTACCTCGGCTCGGCTGAGTACGGCGGAATCATAACCAACAATGCAGGAGGATACAGCTTCTATAAGTCCGCCGCGACCGGAAGGTTCACTCGATTCCGTTTCAATTCGATTCCGGCACATCAACCCGGAAGGTACGTCTACTTCCATGACCACGGTACGAAGGATTTCTGGTCGGCGTCGTGGCAGCCGGCCGGGAAGCCGTTGGACAGGTTCGAATCTGTTTGCCGTCATGGTACGGGGTACACAGTTATTGAATCCCGGTACTCCGGAATAAGATCCGAAGTGACATACTTTGTTCCGTTGGGAAAAACTTTTGAAATCTGGAAAGTCAGTGTCACGAACATCTCCAAAAAGAAACGAATGCTAAGTGCGTTCACATATCTTGAGTACGCCGCGAGCTGGAATGCTGCCGACGATCTTTTGAATGTCCGGAACATCCAATACAATTCCCGGATGAAAGTGACCGATGGAATAGTAGATCATGGTACATACATCGGCTTGCCGTCGCATCACGGCAACAAAGAGGAGAAAGGGCAGGGACGTCACACCTTTCAGGCCATTGTCGGGGCCGGAGTCGTCGGATTTGAGACTGACCGCGAGGCATTTCTTGGTCCATACAGGACATACGCAAATCCTTTTGCGGTGCAGCGAGGCAAATGCTCCGGCAGTCTCGGCTATGGTGATAACCCGTGCGGCGTGCTTCAGGTTAAATTCTCAGTGCAGCCCGGTGCGTCAGCAGAATTTCTGGTGATAGCCGGGGCAGGAAGTGCAGAATCTGAAGGCAGGGAAGCTGTCGTCGAATTTTCGGATCTATCCAGGGCGGACAGTGAGATGGCAAGACTCAAATCTTTCTGGCACGAGCGCCTCAGCGCTTTCACGGCGAAGACGCCTGATCCGGAACTCAATTCCACTATAAATACCTGGGGAATTTACAATTCACTTGTCGCATTTGAATGGCCCCGCTCAGCAAATCTGATCGATTCCGGTGTCGGCGGCGATGGATTCGGCTACCGTGACATGATGCAGGACTTGTTGGGGGTCATACAGGTAGTGCCGGATGATGCGAGACTCCGACTGGAGCTGATGCTGAGCCGCCAGGTTTCAACCGGAGGCGCCATGCCGGTAGTCATTCCATTCAATCACGACCAGGGTAAAGGACATTCTCCGAGAGAAGAAGACTATCGCGCGGACGACTCACTATGGATGTTCGATGCTATTCAGGCTTATGTCAATGAAACTGGCGACGTCGATTTCTATCGAAAAGTGATTCCATTCGCGGACAAAGGAAACGATTTCGTGTTCGGTCATATGAAAAGGGCTATCCAGTTCAATCTCAGCAGGACCGGTGACCATGGCCTTCCGAGCGGCTTGCTGTCGGACTGGAACGACACTCTCCACTTCGGACGGAATGGTGAATCCATCTTCACCGCAATGCAGCTTCGCCACGCATTGAGAATCTTTATCGATGTCGCGCTACTTCTGCAGAAAGCACCCGACTCATTATGGGCTAAAACGACCATGGCACGGCTCGATGAAAACATTCAGCGCGATGCCTGGGATGGAGAATGGTTCATTCGCGGTTACGCACCCGAAGGATCTAAGTTAGGTTCGAAGGACTGCAAAGAGGGACAGATATTTCTAAATCCACAAACCTGGTCTGTGCTTTCCGGGTTGGGACGTCCCGACCAGGCAGAATCAGCGATGAATCAGGTGCACGCTCGGCTCGCTTCGGACTACGGGCTCGCACTTTGTGATCCTCCGTTCACCGAAATTGACAAACAGGATATCGCCCGTGCGGCCTTCCTCAACCCTGGTCTGAGTGAAAACGGCGGCATCATTATCCATAGTCAGCCCTGGGCTGTGATTGCCGAGGCGATGCTCGGTCACGGCAGTCTGGCTTATGAGTACCTGCGTGCATATTTGCCCGCGGCTTACAACAAAAGGGCTCAAATCCGGGAGACTGAACCCTACGTCATGAGTCAGTCAACAGATGGCAGGCAAAGCCCGAAGCACGGGGTGTCACGATTTCCATGGCTGTCGGGCGCTGCATCATGGACGTATTTCGCGATAACGCAATATGTCCTGGGAGTTAGGCCTGAGATTAGCGGCATCAGGATCGACCCGTGCATCCCATCGAAATGGAAATCGTTCACGGTTAGGCGCGTGTTCAGAGGTAAGACGCTCATCGTTCAAGTCGAGAATCCGAATGGAGTTGAGAGAGGAGTCAAAAGGATTATGCTGAATGGTGGAGAGGTTGAGGGGAACCTCGTACCGGTCTCGAAGATGCTTCCAGAGAACGAACTGCTTGTGACTGTCGGTAGTGAAGAATCCAAAACACTGCTTTGACCTTTGGACGTTTGCCTTCTCCATTGCCTTGTATTGTTCGGGCGTCATGTTCTTCATTTTCTCAAGGAACGCAACCATAGCCCAGATCTTGTTTTCGGAGTGAGTTTTTGCAAATCCCGGCATCGCCGTGCTCTTTATACCGTTCTTTATTACCCAAAAGAGATCCTGTGGCGACATCTCTTTCGCAGATCGCGCGAGGTTTGGGGCTTGTGGGTATATGCCTACACCGGCTTCCGATTTCTCTACTCCGGGCCCGGCGTGACAGCTGACGCACATGTCGTTGTAATGGTCGAAGCCTTCGGCTATCAACGATCTGTCGTTGAGCGCCGGCACATTGACCCCATGCGCATGATACTTCACCGAATTATCGCTGGTTGATCTGAAAATCAAAGGGAGAAATCCGGGGTCGGGTGATAGAGTGGAGACGTTGTACAGAGCGCCGGAAAATCCTGAGCCAACAACGATCACGACTATGATCAGTTCCGCAACGAGGGTCGTTGCCACCGTTAATAGAGTTTCTCTCATTGATACTCCAGGGTTTGTCAGTGAGATATTGGGTTGAATTTCAGCGGACGCGATGCACTTCTGACTCGAGACTATTGACTCAAGCAATCATGCTATCTCGCCAGACGCGAGGAGTATCTTAAATCCGGAAACTTAGGTTAAGGACGTGTAATGGTAGGGGAGGGAAGTCGGTGGCATTGAACAACCATACACTGACACCCGGATGCTGAATGGGGCTTGAAGTATACTGGCTGAAGCAAACTTTACCAGCTTCGAAGTGCGGTAAAAGTTTCTCGCTCAACGTAAAGCCACTGACGATGTCCTTCGAACGCGTTGTTATTTGAATGCAGTTGGCGCTCGATAATGTCGCTCCATGCTGCACTGGAATCATGCCGCGGCACTCATCGCAGATCGTGGAGCCTGATGACATATCTGCTGATTGCATCTTAACGGTAGGCTTGCTGACTGGCGCGTGTTGCTCCGTGCAAAAAAATGTTGTGTGGACATACTGCACCTGTCCGGCGAGCAAGGCTAAAGTCAGCAGAAGATTCACGTATTTAAGTCTGACTAACATATAATGCAGTGTATGGAATATAGATATACGAACAAATCCATCATCCTAAAGTTCCGCAGTATAATTTCAAAGGAACGTGACAGTACTCGACAGCGGTATGCGGGACGAGACCTATCGGAA
>JAKASW010000144.1 GCA_021818875.1 Bacteroidota bacterium | reverse complement strand
ATACTACGCAAATCCGGTGCAGCGGCTGAGAGGGTGAATTCTCTATCAGTTCTTTGATCTTCTCGGCAACAATCTCGGCCTCCCGTAATTTGTCACGGGCTGCTGCAATAAACGCTTTATCTTTCAGATTGATCCTTGTATCCGGCCGTTTGTCCGAGAAGAGATGCTCGCCCAAAAGATCGCGTATGCCTTTCATTCCATCCGAAACAGATGTGCCATTTTCCGGTACTCGCGCAAAGCCTCTTTTAGTCAACTCATCCGAAGTCTCGATCATTGTTCTGAATAGATCCGGATTTGCTTCATTGCAGTCGAGCCTGATCAAAAAAGAAAAGTTTTTGTTTGCCGACAGCATTCTGAGGAAATCGAGCTCCGGCAGTTTGAAGTTGTAAAAACCCTCTACTAAGAAATCTTTCCTGCCGGGGAACAGTTGCGGAACTATATCAGGTGCTTGCTCAATTTCATGGTTCACAAGTGAGAGCACACCCGCATTGTCCACGAGATGATTATCGAGTCGGTTGATGTATTCAGAGTAAATCGATAAGAACTCGGAGAGTTTCTGAATCTCGGTTTCTTCCGCCGCCGCCAGCATGGTCTTGTAATCCTGGGGAGTAATCCCGTTCTCCTCCAGGTAAGTAATCTGGTCGACAATCTTCTTAATTGTCCCCGGAGGCGCCATGCCCTTTCTTGCGCCGGGTCGTGCGGCGGCAAACTTGAAGAATCTGAATTCGCCGTCAGCAAGTATCTGGCTTATTATCGTTCCCTGCACCGACGGGGAAATGACGCGTCGTTCGACCGACAAAGAGTTGAGAATTTCGTGTGCAAGGAGCTCCAGCGTATAGATTGGAACTTTACCGAAGCAAATGTCCTGAACGAGGTCGCGCTGGAGCTCTCTGACACGCCTTCGTGTGGGGACGATGTAAATGAAGTCGAAGGTCCCCGTATGAGAATGCGTCTGTGCCATGGCCTTTACGGCGGCGGCAAAATCTGTAACAGGCTCCCCAACAAGATTTCGAGTTAGGATGATCGACATTATTCGATTTTCTGTGTCTCGTCGTCGAATTTCGCGATTCCCTGCAAACGCTCCCTGAACCTTCCGAGTGCTTCGCGCGAGTCATCGTATTTGTTCGAGGCATTCCTCAGGTGAGTGCCGAGAGTTCCAAACACATCGTCGAATTTTGAGAGTGAACCTTCGAGCTGTGCAAGCTGGTCCCGCACACGTTCCGCGTTCTTTTCGATCTGCATTCCCTTAAGTCCGATTGCAATTGCCTGGATATAAGCGTAAAAGCTGTTCGGTGAAGCGGGGATGACGTGCTTCTTCATCGCATAACGATAGACGCTGTTTTCTCCGTTGTCAGAAATGAGGAGCTCGTAGTACATGCTCTCCGAGGGAATGAACATGATCGCGAAGTCGAAAGTGTTCTCTGTCGGCTTGATGTACTTCGAGGCGATGTCGTCTATCTGGTCTTTCACCGCTTTCGAAAATTTCGTCATCGCATTGCTCTTCTCCTGATCGTTCCTGGCGTTAATATATCTTTCGAACTCTTCCTTCGGGAATTTTGAGTCAATCGGGATCAACCTTTCGGAAGTTCTTATGATTGCATCGACTTTCGATCCGTCGCGAAAGCCATACTGAAATTCATAGAACCCGTTGGGAATTACCTGCTTGATGAGTTCTTCAAGAAGAGTTTCACCGAGGTTTCCGCGAAGCTTCGGAGAACTAAGTATGTTCTGCAGCTCGTTTATCTGCTTCCCGATTTGCAGCATGTTGTTGCTCGATTCCTTCAATTCTCCGAAATCCTGTTTGAGAGAAGAGAAAAGCTTGTTCGCTTCGGAAAGCTGACCTCCCAGTTGGCCCTCGAAACTCACGAGGCGCTGCTCGACCGATCCTCGAAGGCTCTCGACCTGCTTTCCAACAATGGAAGTCAGCTGCGAAATCTGACCTGCAAGCTGCCCGACCTGGGCATTCGTTCCCGCCCTGTTTTCTTCCATCCCTCTTGAAAGAGTGTTCGTAACAAGCTGGAGAGTGCTTGTGATCGTTTCATTGTTCGAGCGGGTCACTTCAGATACATTCTTGATCGTAGACTCGATGTCCGATTTGAACATCGTGAACATCTGGAGTACCTGGCCAGACGAGGCCGCTTCCCTCGATGAGAGATTTCTGAATTGGACATAAAGAAAAATCAGTGATACGACCAGTATTGCAATGACGGTGAATGCAACTATCTCCACGCGTTCTCCTTTGATGAGGATCGAATTTCGAAGTACAGATCGGAGGCTGCCCCAAAGGGACCTGCTATGGCGGGTGGCGATCCCCTTCTTTGAGTTTTCATGAAGAGGATTGCGTCATCACTCTGTCCCTCGCAATGGAAGGTAATTGCTGTCGGGCGCCCCCAGTTTAGAGCTTCAAACATCTTTGTGTGATCCCAACCGGATCTCAGAACATTCTTCGTCTTCTCGTCAGATATGCCGTAAGCGCTTTGTCGAACGGCGTCGATGTACTGAGAAGAGAATAGTCGATATCGTTCTCGAAGCACTGGCGTTTCAGATTGCGAATAAAATTTGTTACGCTCTTCTTGTAGGTCTGCTTCAGTGCCGGGACTTGAGTAGAAATTCGTTCGCCCGTTTCCATGTCTGCAAACACGGTGTCGGCGGGAAAATCGAGATTCATCTCCGCATCGTCCATGACGTGGAATGCGATCACCTCATTTTTTCTGTGACGGAAATGCCTGAGAGCTGTTATCACGCTCTTCGTATCGTCGAGGAAATCGCTGATCACGATCACCAGCCCCCGCCTCTTTATTCTCTCTGCAAGCGAAGAGAGTGCAGTCGCAGTCATAGTCTTGTTGTTTGGCTCCAGTTCAGAAAGCTCGGTGAGCAAGAGTTTCATGTATGAATAGGTGAGGTGAGGTTCGAAGAACCGTCTTACTGACTCGTCGTAAATTGCCAGCCCGGTCGCATCTTGCTGCTTCATCATGAGATAGATCAGACCGGCAGCGAGGTAAGACGAGTATTCGAGCTTCGAGATGGAACCGCTTCTTTTGAAACCCATCGACCTGCTCGCATCAAGGAGTATATACGCTTTGAGGTTCGTCTCTTCTTCATACTGCTTTATGTAGAGTCTGTCGCTCCGGCCGTAGACCTTCCAGTCGATATTGCTTATGTCGTCGCCGGGGAAATATTGGCGGTGCTCGGCAAACTCGACACTGAAGCCATGATAAGGACTCCTGTGCATCCCGATCAGGAAACCTTCGACAATCAGCCTGGCGCGCAGCTCCATGTTCGAAAGGCTCGAAATAAATCCGGGTGTAAGTATCTTAAGTGCGTTTTCACTCATGCGTAAGGAATTTACTCAACTCGCGTGGCAAAACCCATCCTACCACTCATTCAGGATCAATCGACTTGAATAGCAATATCGGTTCAGGTAACTTATTTAGACTTAATTTAAAGTACAGGGATATCTTGGAGACGGCAAAAGCTCGGTTCGAGAACTACCTCAAACAGGAGAATTACCGCATCACACCCGAACGCTTCGAAGTCCTCGATGCGGTAATGTCGGCCACGGGACACTTCGACGCTGACGAATTGTTCCTCAACCTCAAGAGAAACGGAAGCAAAGTTTCGAGGGCCACTGTCTATAACACTCTTGAAATCCTGGAGGAATGCGAGCTTGTATTCAAGACCCGTCTAAAAGATCATGGCTCCCGGTACGAAAAAGCCTTCGGAAGGGCGCACCACGATCATCTTGTCTGCATACAGTGCGGAAAAATCGTTGAGTTCGTCGACGATAGCATCGAACGCAGCCAGGAGTTAGTTGCAAAGAAATTCAAGTTCAAGCTCATCAGCCACTCGCATCAGATTTTTGGACTTTGTCCGGACTGCAAGGACGGCAAGTCTTAAAAACATATCAAAGTGTCACAGAATTTCAGAAAGTCAGAGCATGAAATCCAATTCGCATACAGAACAAAAAGCTACACCCATAGATTCTCGGTTGAAAAAACCTCTCCGGCCAAAAAAGACGCTCAAGGAGCTCCAGGTCGGCGATGTCGCACAAATAGTTGAATTTTCGAATCCTAACGATATGTCGAAGAAAATCGAAGCGATGGGATTACGAAGAGGAAAACAGGTGGAGGTCCTTCAAAGGCTGGGGAGAGGAATACTTGTAAAAACAAACAACTCCAGGATCGTCATTACTTCGGATCTGGCCAAGAACATCGAAGTAAAATGACGAAGAGCATTAAGGTTGCCTTCGCCGGCAATCCGAATGTCGGCAAGACGACTCTTCTCAACCACATCGCAGGGACAAACCTGAGCGTCGGGAACTGGCCGGGCGTGACTGTGGAGAAGAGAGAGGGGTACCTCAATTACAAAGGGTATGATATTCATTTCGTTGATCTTCCAGGGATTTACACACTCGAGCCTCTTTCCGCAGACGAGTGGATCGCGTGTGATTTTCTTGTCGAAGAGAAACCGGACGTAATCGTAAATGTAATCGAGACCTCGAACGCCGACCGCGATCTTCTTCTCACGACGGAGCTGCTCGAATTCGAGAGGCCGATGGTCCTCGCATTCAACATGACGGACGAGGCAGCAAAGCGAGGGATCGAGGTAGATGCACAGCACACAACCGAGCTTCTAGATATCCCCGTTGTGAAAACCAACGGGAGAAACGGCCATGGCACACAAGACCTGCTTGATTCCATTATTGCAGCAAGCGAAGGGCACCGCGTAAGCAAACCGGTTACCTACAGCGAGAGGATTGAAAAATCGCTCGGGAAAATTGAAGAAGGAAGTGAAGACGGCAAGGTCGAAAAGCACACTCTTCTCAAGCTTCTTTCTGAAAGTGAGGTGGCGACTGAACAGCGAAAGGAGCTCGAAGAATTTTACCACGGTCGCATAGCCAACATTATCAGCGACGAAAGGTATGCTTACGCGAACGGACTCCACGCAGAGATCCTGAAGAAGAGGATCACCTCAGCAAGAGACTTGACAGACAAATTGGACAGGGTCCTTCTCCATCCCATTTTGGGCTTCCTGATTTTCCTCTTTATCATGTTCCTTCTCTTCAAAGTCTCATTCGATTTTTCTACGCCTCTCATGAACTGGGCACAGAATTTCATAACGGGTTTTCTGGCTCCGGTCGTTGCCTCGGTACTGGCAAGTTTTGGCGCGCGCAAATGGGTGCTCGGATTCTTTTCTGAGGCGATTGTCGGAGGAGTAGGATTCGTGATAACGTTTGTGCCGCTAATCGCCACGATCTACCTCGCCCTGGCGTATCTCGAGATGTCCGGGTATATGCCGCGCATCGCGTTCCTGATGGACCGCTTCATGCATAAACTCGGTCTTCACGGCAAAGGAATAATTCCACTTCTGCTCGGATTCGGGTGCAACGTGCCGGCCGTTATGGCAACCAGGACACTCGAATACAAGAAGGACAAACTGTTGGTGATGACGATGATCCCGTTCATGAGCTGCCCGGCGAGACTCGTTGTTTTCTCTTTTTTTGCAATAATATTCTTCAGACATCCGGCAACCGTGATATTCTCGCTATACTTACTGGGCATCGTAATTGGACTTCTTACGGCGCTGTTTCTCAAGAAGACAGCGTTCCGCGGTAGGCTTTCGCATTTCGTGATGGAACTCCCTCCATACAGGATACCGAGAGTCAAAACAGTCATGAAGATAGTTTGGATGCAGGTAAAGAGTTTTCTTACCCGGGCGGGCACAGTGATATTTGCAGCCTCCGTCGTGGTCTGGGTGCTTCTGAACACACCGCCCGGTCTGAAGAACCAATCAGACAGCGCCGCCGCGTACATCGGAAAGGCGATCACACCCGTGTTCAGACCAATTGGTATCAAAGACTGGAGAATTTCGACTTCGCTGATCCCGGCGTTCCTTGCGAGAGAAATTGTGCTCAGCTCCATGGGCACGATATACTCTGCGGAAATGCCGCAGAGTAATGCGAAGATTGAATTCTGGCACGCCCTCGGCTCTCAAATCGAAGACCTGGGGACGGCCATGAAGGAGAGCGTCATTTCTCTATTCAGCCCCTCGATCAGCTCGCTTCAATCGGAAAATCAAAATCAGGACCTCCGGCAGGTCATCCGGTCGAGCTTCACTGCGGCCTCCGCATTGTCATTCATGATATTCCTGCTCCTGTACACATCGTGTCTGGCAACGGTGGCCGTCATGGCACGCGAGGCAGGCAACAAGTTCGCGATCGGCTTTCTCGGATACAGTCTCGTGATCGCATGGCTGGTGGCTTTCGTGGTGTACCATGTAGGGAGCCTGGTATGATTGGCGAAGTGATTTTTATGTCCGCGATGTTGGTTGTCGCTGGGGCGATCATCTGGAGGTCGGTGAAGAAGAAAAAGAATCCAAAAGGGACAGGCAAAAGCTGCTGCGAGTGAGTTGAAGTGGGAATGCTGAAGGCATCCATTCTGGAGAAGTTGGAAGCAAGAGATCAAATGCGAGGCGAAAACGCTACAACGCTATATATCTTACCTCGTGCCTATGGCTTCTCTTTTCATCAGGCATCCGTGTTCTGCGAAGTACTCGCATTCGGGACAGTGTTGGGTAACGGTGGGAAGCAAATCTTCTGAAGGAAAGCGACCATCGGGTGTTTCCAACGCTTTGATTTGCCCTATCATGGAACGAAGCTCGCCTTCGAATTCTGCAAGTTGGCTTTTTGCGTAGACTCTCCGGATATATTTGTTCGGTTCGCGTGTGAAAATGATCGTCGCATCGAATTCATTCTGTTCCGCCTTCAGCTTGCTGCAAAGCAGGGCGTACAGCTTCATCTGGGTCTCATAATCTGAATAAATTCTATCCAGTCCCTTATCAAGACGGTTTGTCTTGTAATCGAAAACATGGAGCCCTTCGTCATCAGCTACAATCAAGTCTAACGTACCGGTTATGAAATCGTCCCCGATTTTTCTTGTGACCGTCTGCTCAGGAAATGCGTTATCAAGGCGCGCCAGACTCTTCAGCGTTTCAATCGCGGCAACCGCATTTTCTGTAATTCGTCTAACAAGATTTTCTCTCCCCTGACCGGTTAGCTCTGAAACAACACCGGCAGAGACTGTGTTCTCTGCAAAAATCCTGATGGATGACTGGTCTGTGCTGCTGCGGGCCACGGCGATCTGAAGTATCGAATGTATCAACTGTCCCTTCGCAGTGGAAAGTATCGCGTCAGTGTAATCCTCGTTACTCTCGGGTCTGAGTCTTCTCTCCAAACCTCTCATACCCAACCTGTAGCTCAGAAAATACTTCGTGGGGCATAACCGGAAAGTCTGCAGAAGCGTCGCCGAATAGATTTCCCCTCCGATATAACCGGGTATTCGATTAAGGAAGAACTTGCCCGGTTTTGGAGTAGAAACAATCTCAGCCGTCGGCACCGGCGTTACTTCGGGACCGATCGTGTGTACCACGACATCAACGCCGGCCAGGTGGTAGAAACCGTCAGAAGGTGGACTCGATAAATCCATCGTCGAGCTCAAAATATCGGTGAAATTTCTTGTCGTCTTCTTGCCGCCGGGTTTCTTGGAAGTTGTGGTAAGAATCAACTTGTCCATCGCCCTCGTGCATGCTACGTAGAAAAGTCTTCCCACCTCGGCTTGCTCGCTCATGTCCTCAAGTTCACGGTACAGCTGAAATTCTTTCGGAGGATTTCCGATCCCGAAACCGGGTAATATCCCGACCTGGTCGTTGACAATGAGTTGCGCATGCGCGCGCGACTTGGCGTCGCAGAATGGAACAACGACTACAGGGAATTCAAGCCCTTTTGCTGCATGGACAGTCATGATCTTCACGGAATTGGACTCCTCTTCCACCATAGCTTGTCCCTCCCTGGCCGCATCGGCGAGATACTTCAACCGCTCCACAAAATCGTAAAGGCTGTTGAATCCGCGACTTTCGAATTCCCGAGCGATGCCAAGTAGCTTCCTCAGGTTTGCGAGTCTCTGGTCCGCGGTAGGAGATTGCCTGTGCGCGGCCAGCCAACCGGTCCTCTCCAGGATCCGATTCAGGAGTTGTGGTATTGTAAGTTTGTGAGAAAGCTGGGTTTCACTTGAGAGAACGGCCGACGCATATTGCACTTCTTCCGATTCAGATTGCAGTGATTCATTCTGTAATTTGTCAAAGAAGCTTTCTCCTTTCGCTCTCGCGATTCTGTACAGCTCGTTCTCTGATATGCCGAAAAATGGTGACCGCAATATTGTGAGCAGATCAATGTCCGAAGTGTTGTCGAGCAAGAAGGTAAGGTAACTCGTTAGATCGTAGATCTCCTGGGCAGAATAGAAGCCGATCCCGGCAGAAACATTGTAGGGTATATTATATTCAGTCAGAAATCTTTCCAGGTCAGGAAGCCTGGTCCTGGACCTCAGCAAGACCGCTACATCTCCGAAAGTGATTGAGCGCGGCTGTTCACCGCTCCCGGCGGTCCTGATGGTTTCGCCTGTATCTATCATCTGACGAATTCGTGCAGCCACGAACTGCGATTGGGACTCTACATTGGTCGGTTCGCTTTCCGATGTCTCTCCATCTTGCTCTTCGTTGTCTTCGCCGTGATGGGTCTTCTCTTTAATGTATACTTCGACAACAGAGCCTTGGCCAGGTGGTCTGTTCGCGAGAAGTCTGTCGTATTTCATTTCACCGACTGATGGAAGCCCGGCGAGAGCAGCGACCCGGGTTCCGTTCATCACGTTCTGGAACACCTCGTTCACAAACGCTGCAAGTCCGGCATTCATACGGAAGGTCTCCAGAAGGGAGACGTGTGCTCCATCCGGATTGTGGGAGAGGTCCTCATCTACTTTGAGCGAGACTTCGACTTGAGCATTTCTGAATCTATAAATAGACTGTTTTGGATCGCCGACTACGAACAGTTTCGCGCCTTCTTCCATGCCTCGGAGAAGAGTTTGAAAAATATCGTATTGGAGGAAATTCGTATCCTGAAATTCATCTACCATTATATGGTCGAATCGGGCTGCAAGCGAGGCCCGCACTGCCCCGTTCTCTTTCAGAAGGTGCATCGTGAAAATCTGAAGATCGTCGAAGTCGAGTGCTCCGATCAGATATTTCTTGCGTGAGTAGAGTAGATTGCTCCTCTCGTACAAATCCTCCAGAGAATTCGACATCAGCACATAAGTTTCCGCATCCAGAAGATCCGGCCCTTCATCCATGCACCCGGAGGAAGTGAAAGCAAGCCCAAGTATCTCCCCCGCTCTTTCCTGGGTGTAAGTCGGCCCGTCCTCGATAGAAACAGCCCTTTTTCTGGGCGTGCCCTGTTTGGTAAGAATCTTCGGCAGGAGAGTCCGGAGGCTGACAAGAAGTGGATTCAAATCGACATTGCCTTCGTGAATGCTTCCCTTGAGAGAGACCAGCTCGTCTTCGAAGCTATCTTTCTTCGGTTTCACGTTTTCCGACAACACCCTCACGACAGATTTCGCCAGCAAAGACCAGTGTTCTTTGATTCTGTCTCTATGGACTGACGGCGTACCATTATGGAGCCTGATATGCTCAATCTTCTCACGGTTATCCGTCAGCTCGACGAGGAGCCGCAAAGCTTTTGTGTAGCCAATCCTGACCAATAGATCATGGACCTTGCGGGGATTGGATCTTTCGGACATGCCGATATGCTCTTCGGCAACAGCTTCCCTGATCGCTTCGCTGCAGGAATCTTCCTTCAAGGCCGAAGAGTCGAAGCTTTCAAGGACTTTGAAGTTGGCATCTACCCCGGCCTCGACGGGAAATTCCCTCAACACCTGTGAACAGAAAGAATGAATGGTGCTGATGTTTGCTTCAAGGAGTTTCCTTCTTGCCTCCCGGAGAGAGCGGACTTCGTCAATTTTTCTATTTTCTCTGGAAGCATCGAGCAGCTCAGAGTTCAGACGGGCAGCTATCTTATCTCTCAGCTCGAGCGCGGCCTTCTCCGTGAAAGTCAGGCAAAGCACACGTGCAACATCAACCCCACTCTTCACCGCGGCGACGAATCTCTCTACCAGGACTCTTGTCTTACCGGATCCAGCGTTTGCGGTTACCGAAATGTGTCTCTGAAGATCGAGTGCCTGTTTCTGCTGGTCCGTCAAATTGCTCATTTGATGCCGGTCAGGTATTCCTTCCATTTCTTATAGAGTTGCGCTGTTGCTATCACGTCTCCCATACAATATTCAGCTATCTCCGAATATTTCCCGGCTCGATAGTAATCATTAATATCATATCCGGTTATCCCGTGTGACTTCGGGCTCTCTATTCCGAAGGACTTGCAGTAGAAGTCCAGGTTGAACTTGCGCGTCGCACCATGATACGTAAGCTCTTCAAGCAGGTCGATGTGATGTGGCGACTGGTACCGTGTCCCGATCATCAGGTCACGTGAAGGTTTTATACCGAGAATTGCAGATCTCAGCATGACAAAAGGGCAGTCGAAAGTCCGACCGTTGAAAGTGACAAACTCTTCGAATTTGACGATATATTCCCAGAATTTTTGAAGTAC
>JAKASW010000143.1 GCA_021818875.1 Bacteroidota bacterium | reverse complement strand
TCCACTGTCATTCTCCCCTCCCCTTCGGTCGACGAGGACCTCCAACTGTCGTCCTACTTTTGTCGAATTCATTCCGTATATGATCTCACGCTGTAGCTCAGAGACAGCGGCTTGCCGTCTTTCTTTTTCTTCCTGCGGGATCGGGTCCCCAAGATCCGTTGCAGACGTACCGTCTTCGACAGAGTATGTGAACGTGCCAAGTCTTTCGAACTTGAAATCTCTGACAAAATCGAGGAGCTCCTTAAATTCTCCTTCTCCTTCTCCCGGGTAGCCAACGATGAGGGTAGTACGGATTGCCACTCCCGGAACCTTATTTCTAATATTGGTCAGCAGCTCTTCGAGCTTTCGTCGTGTAATTCCGCGACGCATTGACTTCAGAATCTTGTCCGAGACATGCTGGATCGGTATGTCGATGTACTTGCATATCTTCCGGCTCTCTCTCATCACATCGAGGACTTCCAACGGAAATTTTGCAGGATAAGCATACATCAGTCGGATCCACTCAATGCCGGGGACTTCATTCAATTTCATTAAGAGCTTCGGCAGATCACGCCTGCCGTAAATGTCAATACCGTAGTACGTAGTGTCCTGCGCCACCACGATGAGTTCTTTCACACCCTTCTCAGCAAGCATCTCCGCTTCGTGGACCAAAGCTTCAATCGGTTTGGAAACATGTGTCCCCCGCATAAGCGGGATGGCACAAAACGAGCACGGGTTATCGCAGCCTTCGGAGATTTTCAGGTAAGCATAATGGCCTGGTGTCGATAGAATTCTGTCGGCAACCATCTCATACTTGTCCGGTGAATCAGCGGCAGTGCCCGATTTTCCCATTTCAAACTCAGACAGGATTTCTCTCAACTCACCCGTCCCATAGAATGCGTCGACCTCTCTCAAGCCTTCGCGAAGCTCCTTCTTATATCTTTCCACCAGGCACCCCATGACGACCAGCTTCTTCAATTGCGCGGACTTTTTATGCTGTGCCACCTCGAGTATGGAGTTGATTGACTCTCGCTTTGCCGGGTCGATGAAACCACAAGTATTGACCACGGCGACTTCGGCCTCGGCGGGAGATCCTGCGATTGAGTAGCCCCTCGCCACAAGTTGGGCAGCCAACACTTCGCTGTCGACCTGGTTTTTGGGGCATCCGACTGTAAGTATGTGAACCTTCTTCACCATTGCCTTTCAACAATTTACCTTCGCATCCAGTGGTATTCAACAATGAGGGACCTGAACCAGGCATCGGTTAGGAACGACGCCTGGCTTCACGAAACCGCTTGCGGTGGTTATGCAATCTGCCGAAGACAGTTTTGTGAACGTAGTCGTCCATTTTAATGGATGCCGAGACCGCAGGTTGCAATCGTTGGATGTTCATTTGCCGCTCGTTATATTTTACTGCAAAATTCAAAATTTGCTGGCGTAGCTCAGCTGGTAGAGCAGCGGTTTCGTAAACCGCAGGTCGTCGGTTCAAGTCCGACCGCCAGCTCCAAGGGGTTTTTGATCGCCAGGGGGAAATTAAGATGGACTGGGCTTTAGTTTTGATCTGATTCTTAAGGAGATTCGAATTATGAAGAGAGTTGCAGCTACTGTTTTGCTACCACTGGTAATCTTTAGTGTTGCATCAGCACAAATACCCGGAGTGATCGGCAAGCGGGTTCTGCTTGCAAACGGATGGTGGCTTTCACCCGCGGGCAAGTCGATCACTCTGAGCACAATGCCTCTCAATGCCGCGGTCTCACCTGACTGGAAGTACCTTGCGGTAACTAACGATGGAATGCGCAAGCCGCTTTTGATGCTCGTGAATCTCCAATCGCGTAAAGTGGTACAGTCCATTTCTCTGAAAGATAGCTGGCTGGGAATAGCTTTTCACGGAAGCAGACTTTATGTGTCCGGTGGCAACCAGAATTGTGTGTACGAGTTTAAGTTGGTTGGCGGCCATCTTATCAACTCTGATACGATTGTGTTTGCTCCTCCTCATCCCAAAGCCTTCGCGTTTGCTGCCGGCTTAGACGTAAACGATCAATACCTGGCTGTCGTCTTTAGAGGAGACAGTACTCTGAGATACTACGATCTAAAGAGCAAGAAGATTACCACGGTGAAGCTTGACGGTATGCCTTACACCTGCAAGTTTCTGAAGAACGGGACGTTGCTTGTCTCCATGTGGAGCTCAAAGAAAATAGAGGCGTTCGACGTCGAGAACCTGCTTTACGAAATCCCCAGCGGCGACCATCCAACCGAGATAGCCGTGACACGTGACAACAGGACCGCCTTTGTCGCGAACGCAAACGACAACAGTGTGACGATGATGAATCTAAAAGATCATAAAGCTATTGTTGATATTTCTACATCACTCTATCCTGATTCGCCGGAGGGCTCAACACCTAATTCGGTTTGTGTTTCACCCGACGGGAAGTATATCCTCGCAGCAAATGCAGACAATAATTCTCTGACTGTCATAAAGGTTTCGGGTGACAAGGGAATGCCGATTGGTTTCATCCCTGTTGGATGGTATCCGACGAAAGTGTTGGATCTGAATGATGGCACAATCCTCGTTCTAAACGGCAAAGGCAACCGTTCTTACCCGAACGCGAATCATCAATACATAGGAACGATGCTTAGTGGTACACTATCGTTCTTCAAATTCCCCGGGGGCGGAAAGCTGGCGGCCTACACAAAAGAAGTCTATGCAAACACACCTTATCATCCCAGCGAATTGAAACGAGTGGCCTACGATCCTAACAATCCGATCCCTGATAAAGTCGGCGGCAATTCACCGACTTACGGTCGGACTGTAAGCCCGATAAAGTATGTCTTCTATTTCATCAAGGAAAACAGAACCTACGACCAGGTCTTCGGCGACATGAAAAGAGGGAATGGAGATCCGAGCCTGGTAATGTTCGGAGAGAAGATAACTCCGAATATTCACGCGCTTGCGAGAGACTACGTACTTCTAGATAATCTCTATGCGAACGCCGAGGTGAGCGCGGATGGTCATAACTGGTCCACGGCTGCCTACGCAACGGACTATGTCCAGAAGAGCTGGCCGAACGATTATGCAGGCCGGGGAGCTCCGTATGAGTTCGAGGGCGGACAACCGACTGCAAGTCCCACCGCCGGTTATATATGGAACGACTGCCTGGCGCACGGCGTCTCTTTCAGGGACTACGGCGAATTTGTGGCGAGCAACCGTGATACCGCCAAGGCGAATACCCCTCGCGAGAAGGCACTCGACGGTCACACAGACGTGATGTATCGCGGGTGGGATCTGAATTATTCCGACCTAAGCCGGTACAACACCTGGAACGAAGATTTCACGAAACTTGTAAGGGAAGGGAAACTGCCGCGTCTGAGTATCCTCCGGCTGCCGAATGACCACACGGCTGGCACGCGAAAGGGTGAGCTGACACCAGACGCCATGGTTGCACAGAACGATTACGCTCTCGGTTTGTTTGTCGACAGGATTTCTCACAGCAGAATTTGGAACCGGTGTGCAATTTTCGTCATTGAAGACGATGCACAGGATGGAGCAGATCACGTGGATTGCCATCGGACGGAAGGACTGGTAATCAGCCCATATGTCAAGCGGAATTACGTTGACAATACATTCTACACCACTTCTTCGATGTTGAGGACCATGGAGCTGATCCTGGGCTTGCCGCCGATGAGCCAGTACGATGCTGCTGCCAATCCTATGTTCAATTCATTTACTATGAACGTGGACACGTCGAGCTATTCGGTAATTTCACCGGAAGTGGATATCCATTCGAAGAATCCCGAAGGAGCGTATGGTCAAGCCATCATGGATCACTGGGATTTTGCCCATGCTGATCGGGTGCCTCCGAGACAATTCAACGAGATATTGTGGCGTGCCATGAAAGGCACTGAGATGCCGACGCCGAGATATACCATATTTTCCGGCAGAGGTGGAGCGTAGAGAAAAATGCCGCTTTCTCCTTATTGCGTAATGAGGTTCAGACTTAACCATGACGAATAAACCCGACGCCGCTCGCTGTGCAATCTTTCATTTTGAAGGCCGAGCAGGTTGAATAAGGGAAGTCTCATCCCTGTTTAAACTTCATAGACCACCCGCTGCCTATCGCCTTTAGTTCATCGGCATTCAGAAATCGAAGAGCCAGAAGGATGACAATGAATGCGACGACGGCTGATGCCTTGAAAATTTGCGCGTGAACATCAGGTAAAAGGTTCCGCCTGAAAACGTCTGCGGCGATGACACCTCCGAGTGCGATGCCGATTTTCAGCAGCCTTCCGATTTCATATTTCACGGGGTAGTAGTGGTGTGACACGAAGTAAATCGCGACTGCCATCGCAGCGTAAGCGAAGAACGTCGCCCAGGCAGCTCCAAACATTCCGTATTTTGGAATCAGAAACAGATTTACGCCAACATTGATCGCTGCTCCAATACCGGTGATGTACGGAAGATGCGAGGTCTTTTTCTCAATGTAGATTCCTGCAATCAGGTTCACATAGATCCCATTGAACAGATAGCCAAGCAGAACGATTGGCACGATGCCGAGTCCAGACCAGTAGGCTGGATTTATGATGAACCTGTGCAACACTCGGAACTTTACAAGGTCGTCAATGTAGATTGAGACAAGAAGCACCACGAAAGCGCTGAAAAGAGTGAAGTATGTTAGGATTCGCGAATAAAGCTGTTTCGCATTCGGGTCCGTCGCATGAGTGAGGAAAAAAGGCCGCCAGGCGTAGTCAAACATCGAGACGATGAGCATCATGAAGATACCGAGTCTGTAGTTTGCCTGGTAGATGCCGACCGTACTCTCATTGGTTAGCGCGAGGAGAATCGGGCGGTCGATGACCTGTACCATCATTGCTGCCAGACCTGCGGGAATGTAGGGCAGACCGAACCTGAGCAGAGCCTTGTAGAGTCCTCTATGGAAGTGAAATCTGAATTTTTTCGCAATCGTCGGGAGGAGAAGGACCAGTGTCACCGACGAGGCGATGACGCCACTGATGAATATGCCGATAACGCCCATGTGAAACCTCAGCAGAAGGATAACATTGGCGGCTACGTTCACTGCAATGTTTGTGATCTTTATGGCCGCAAACGTTTTGACCTTCCTCTGTAGTTGAAGAGAAGCAAACGGAATGACTGCGAGCGAATCCAGCATTAGCATCAGAGCCGAGAGCATCAACGTGGGGGCGAAATTAACCGGGACTTCAATGATCGGTGCTAAACTTTCAGCATTGAAAAATATCAGCGATGAAAAAAAGAGAGATGTGATCAACACTGACGTGAAGGGTGTCGAGAAAATTTCCTTATCATCTCCGATCTCTCGAGTCGATGCATACTTCAAGTAAGCCGATTGCATCCCGTACATGTAAATGATATTCATGAAGGCAATATACGAGTAGACTGTAGCAACGACCCCGTAATCAGAAGTGGAGAGAACATTCGTATAGAAGGGCACCAGAAGGAAATTGAGGAATCGCCCGATTACTGTGCTTACACCGTATACCGCGGTGTCGGCACCGAGAGATTTGATCTTATCAAGCATCAGTTGCGGAGATTGATGAAGTCGAAGGCGCCTCGTTGTGTAGTGGCTCTAGATGGAGGAATATCGGAATGGTGGGAAGTCCGAATGTCCGTTCCAAAACAAGTAGCACGATTGCTTCATCTTGATGGCAAAAAGTGACGAACATGGACGATTATCTTTGTAGACGTTAAACTAGGTGCAACAATATTATGTAGATTTCAGGCACCATACCGGAATCATTCCAATACTTCCTCATTCCATTATTCCGCTTTCCCGCGCTCTTCCGGGTTATCTTCGATCAGCATAATCGGGATGTCATTTTCGACACGGTAAACATGTCCGCACTTCTTGCAAGTGAGTGTATTCTTGTCAGGGCTGTAATCCAAATCGCCTCGACAATCCGGCTTTGGGCAGCAAAGTATGTCAAGCAATTCCTTCTTTAGCATTTCTTCTCCTCAGGTTTTTCCATCCAGTAGATCCAAAAACATTTTCGGTGCACGAATAGGTTTTCCCGTCTTGGCATCGATAAAACTGTGTACGGTGTATCCTTCAGTCATTCTCTCGTCACCCCGAAAGATTTCGTAATCTATTCTGAGCCGGGCCTTTGGTAGCTCTTTCACTGAAGCTACGACCTCAATCAGATCATCATATTTTACTTGACGAATGTACTTTAAGTATGCTTCAGCAATAGGCAGATGAAACCCTGCGGCCTCGAAATCTCGGTATGACAAACCGAGGGAACGCATCAGTTCGGCACGTCCGACTTCAAAGTATTC
The DNA here is from genome assembly GCA_021818875.1 of Bacteroidota bacterium. Lineage (GTDB taxonomy): Bacteria > Bacteroidota > Ignavibacteria > Kryptoniales > JAKASW01 > JAKASW01. Next base: position 4,305 of record JAKASW010000143.1, on the reverse strand, counting down.
GAGATAACGCTCGTTGCTGACTCCATGCATCTGATCGGTTTCTGCATAGCGCACCCTGATGCCGGTTTTAGTCGAAAATATTCTCAAAGGGATAATGAAATTTGAATTCGATCATTGGTGGTCATTGTCGTCACCCTGCACACTATGACAATCAATGACGAGGAGTGACAATTAACGACATCTATTTTTCCGCAAACGTACCCATCGCTCCGAACTTTCGGATGCGGTTTTCCACGAGCTTATCCGGCTTTGTTTTTTTCAATGCCTCCAACTCTTCTACAATCAGCGTCTTGAGGGTCTCGGCTGCGCGTTTCGGGTCCTGGTGTGCGCCGCCGACTGGTTCCGGCACTATCTTGTCGATTATTTTCAGTCCCAGCAAGTCCTTTGCAGTGAGCTTCAACGCCTCAGCAGCCTGCTCCTTGTAATCCCAGCTTCTCCAGAGAATCATAGAGCATGATTCGGGAGCGATTACCGAGTACCATGCATTCTCCATCATGAGAATCGAGTCTCCCACTCCGAGTCCCAAAGCTCCGCCGGATGCACCTTCGCCGATGATTGCGACGACAATTGGTACCTCCAATTTTGCCATTTCGAAAAGATTACGCGCGATGGCTTCAGCCTGTCCCCGCTCCTCGGCCTCTATTCCAGGGTACGCGCCGGGCGTGTCCAGCAAAGTCACCACCGGTTTCCTGAATTTCTCAGCGAGCTTCATTAGACGTAATGCTTTTCGATAACCTTCGGGGTTCGGCATACCGAAATTCCGGTGAATATTCGACTTTGTATCCCGGCCTTTCTGATGACCGATGATCATCACGGTGTTTCCATCCAGCTTGGCGAGCCCGCCGACGATAGCGTGGTCGTCACCGAAATACCTGTCTCCATGAAGCTCGATGAAATCTGTTGTCATCATGTTGATATAGTCGAGAGCGTAGGGCCTTTCGGGGTGCCGCGCGAGTTGCACTTTCTGCCACCGGGTCAGATTGGAATAGATGTTCGTTCTCAATTCGCCCACTCGTGCCTCGAGCTTCTTCACCTCATCGTCGATATCGAGATGATCGGAGAGTTTCTTCATCTCTTCGATCTTTTGTTCTAGCTCAACTATCGGTTTCTCGAACTCAAGCGTCTGTTTGGACATAATGTACCACAAGGTAATTTCCGGCATGGCAGAAAGTCAAGAAGACCTGTCCGTTTACTTTCAAACGTCACTTGTCTTGAATTTCAGCTCTGCAAAGTAGGCTGACTTGACCACATCTTCGCAGCGGAATTTTCCGAAGAGTGTGCTTCTTTCTTTAGTACGACTTAGAAACCCACTGCCTTTGGCAGTGGTGATGTAAGGATGGCTTTGCCGGCGACTCGCTCGGAGAGTCAAAGTCATAGCCAGCCATCCAATGAATTGGACGGCTGGCAAGAGCACAAAACCCTTTAGGGTTTCGCGCTCTTGGGAAGGCGTCGATTTCAATCGATGCCTTTCAGAAGCCACCGGCTTTGCCGTTGGTAATTCACTCTTCTGGTGTTTCCAGATTATTCTCTCATCAGGATCAACGATCCAACACTCTTTCACGCCTTCCTTCGCATAGTGACTGAACTTTTTCTCGCGGTCCCGCGGCCGCTTCGATTCGGGAAGGATCTAGATACCTATCGGGTATACGATGTACCTTATCTTCATTGACGACTTGGAAGTGGTCTTTGTCAACAGAGAGCAATCCCGTCATAACGACCGTTCCTTCATATCTGAAATAGACTTCTACCGGCGAGAATAAAAACTCGCCGAAATAGAATCTGGCGGTATGATCACACAAAGATCTGACTGATTTTCCGAACGCGTGCTGATGCGCTGTGCTTGGTGTTGGTGATACACTGGGAGAATAAGCCATGCAAAATCAAGTTCGTTTTACATATATTTAAGGGTAAATCGGGAGGTCAGATGAAGACCATCTTCTTCTTAATTCTCTTTTCAGCAGATCTCTTTGCGCAGGACGTTCTTGTAACTCCTCAGAACCAGAAGTATTTATTCACGGCAGGAAGCAGTGGAACTGAAGCGTTCCTTTACAATCCTGCCTATCTGGGACTCCATAACAGAGAGACTGAATTCGATGCCTATTACTTCTATCCCAACAAGATGCTATTGAATGGAACCGGAGGCTTGAACACAACCGGAAGCAGTTTCCATGACCTCGGTTTGTTTGCGCAGGGAGGGAAGCTTGGTCTCGCATATCGTAACGCCGGAGGGGGCGGACAGAATCTTAATCAGTACTCGATTGGGATAGGAATAGGCAACGGCAGCCTGGCGGCAGGTGCATCGCTTTCACTGACTACTATCACGGGCATAGGGACGAGATGGTTCCCCTCCGTCGGATTGATTTGGCGTCCTGACGAGTACTTGAGTTTCGGCGCGGCCTACCACAATTTTTCAAGTAGATCATTTGGCTTTCATCCGATCGAAGAAAACGGAAACTTCGGAATCAGCGTTAGGCCGCTCGGCGATCAGTTCCTTACTTTGAGTGCCGATTTGCTAACGCCGGTTCATGACGGCGGATACAAGCTTGGCGCCTCCGTAGAAATAATCCCCGGCATGAAGTTGTACGGAATCTATGATCGCTCGGGTTATGGCTACACCCCCGTCGTCACTTCGCCCCCCCAATTCGTCGGGCCATATCCTCCGGTACCTCTCTCCCTGTGGCAGCCGACAAGCTTCTCCCTGGGGATTAGCTTCAGTTTCAGTCCCCATATCGAGGTCGAAGGGCAGTCGAGTTACGAATCCCCGGTTAGCGGATCATCGTCAGTGAAATACACGGCAACATACGGCCATATTATGATTACTCCTCAGGATATGAACACGATATTAGAGGAGAAAGAGGTTGCGGAAGTCGTAATCAAAGGAGAGATCCATGATGCTCCTGAACCGTGGTCATTTTTCTCGAAACCTCAGAAGACTCTTCTGGATTATGTCAGAGAAATTCGGAAGTGTGGTAATGATAAATCCATCAAAGCTTTGATCCTCAAGATATATCCTTTTTCGACCCATGAGACGTTCTTTGCTTTGACCGGAGAGACCCAGGAACTCGCCGACGCGGTAAAGTATGTCCGTGAGAAAGGTAAGAAGGTATATGCATACCTCGCGGATGATTCCGGAGTGGGTGAGCTCTACCTTGCAAGCGCTGCGGACAGTATTTACATGGCTCCGGTCGCATTCATATCGGGGTACGGTGTTGACCTCGATCTGATAAGGTTGAAGGGACTTTTCGATAAGCTCCACATTGCCTGGAATGTCCAGACTGCCGGCAAATACAAATCTACATTTCACACAGAGTATACGGACTCGGCGACTCCAGACCAGGCGAAGCTGATCAAAGGTCTCGTTGAGAATGTCTACTCACAAATGATTAAGCAGATAGAAGTGAACCGTCGCCTCTCGGTCAATGAAAGGATGAAGGATGAGATTTCGGGACTCATTTCTTCAAGCCGCGCAGCAAAGATCGGTCTTATTGATGGAGTGGAGTATTTTGATCAACTCAAGGAAGATGTGAACGAGCAAGTGTTTGGTCACAAAGGCGAGGTGCCGACTGTTGATCCTTCAAACATCGAGAGGTATGCAACACAATGGGGAGAGAAACCGGAGATTGCCGTCATCGGAGTATTCGGGCTGATTACCACCGGTGAAAGCTCGCCTCCTTCTCCTTTCCCGATTCCCTTTCTGGGAGGAGATAGGACCACAGGTTCTGAGACGGTAGTCAGGCAGATAAGAGCGGCCGCGGCGAATGATGACATAAAAGCAATAGTCTTGAGGGTCAACAGCGGTGGCGGCTCTGCTCTTGCTTCGGACCAGATCTACAATGCGATCATGGAGGCAGAAAAGAGAAAACCAGTCGTCGCTTCGTTCGCTAACGTAGCTGCAAGCGGCGGATACTATATTGCCGCTGGAGCAAAGAGAATATTCGCTGAGCCCGCTACCGTCACGGGGAGTATCGGTGTCCTGATAGAGTTTCCTGTTCTTACCGACTTTCTCGAAAGAGACCTGGGAGCAAACGTTGAGAATTATCATGAAGGAAAAAATTCCAACCTCCTCTCTCCCTTCCACCGCTGGACAAAGGAAAACCTGAAATACATCGACCGGTTCCTTGAAGAGACTTATACTGATTTTGAAAGAAAGGTTTCGGAAGGAAGAAAATTGTCGATGAGCCGCGTCGAGGACCTCGCACAAGGGAAAGTCTACACGGGGGACCAGGCGAAAGCTGACGGTCTTATTGATGGGTTCGGCGGACTTGAGGCAGCCATCAGATACGCCGCTGATGTGGGAAGGGTCCA
>JAKASW010000142.1 GCA_021818875.1 Bacteroidota bacterium | reverse complement strand
CGAAATTGGAAAGACGATCATTTCCAAAGCTTGCGTCTCAGCACCTCGGCGGTGTTCTCTTCCTCCTACCCAAGTCCTTTTTCATTGAGGATTCATTTGCAACGTATACATTGATGTCTGTGTTGTTTCTAATGTCTCAATATGCGGGAAATATTTGTGTTGAATAAAATCTTAGAAGAAAGCTTAATACTAATTTTGGTCCTTACGCTGAGCAACGCTGCTTACGGCCACGAAACACCCTCCAAAGGAAATAACGGAATTATTTCCGGCACAATAGTCGACCGTGACACGAAAGCTCCGATAGAGTTTGCTAATGTAATCTTGTTCAGGAGCGACAGTCTGCAGGTAGCCGGGACCACGACGGACAAGAATGGCAAGTTCAATTTGATGGGCATAAAACCCGGCAGCTACTTCTTGCGCCTGCAGATCCTTGGATATCGACTCAGAACGATCCATGGAATTCTGGTGTCTGAATCCAAACCGAATCTCAATTTGGGGAAAATCTTCCTGACGCCGACAGCCATAAGTCTACCGACCGTGGTGTCCACCGGACGAAGGCCGGCGATATCGTACCATCTTGATAAAGAAGTCATCAATGCAGGCCAAATCAAAACCGCATTGGGCGGAACTGCTGCGGATGTTCTTGAGAACGTACCTTCGATAAGCGTCGACATCAATGGGAATGTCAGCCTAAGAGGGAGCACAAATTTCCAGGTTCTTATAAACGGGCATCCTTCGGTGATGAGTGCCCAGGATGCGTTACAGCAGATTCCCGCAAGTGCGATACGGAATATAGAGATTATGACCAACCCTTCTGCAAAGTACGACGCGAGCGGGACAGCGGGAATTATCAACATCGTGCTTAAGAAGGACTCCAACCTCGGTTGGAGCGGCATCGCAAACTTGATCGGCGGCCTGTACGACAAATATGGCGGAGGTTTCCTCTTGCAGTATAAAACTCCATCTATTACTTACGACGTCGGCGCTGATTTCAATCGGCGTTCGTTTCCCGGTACAAACAACGAGAATAAAGAATTCATTATAGGGAGCAACACCTCGTATCTAAACTCAAACGGGAACGTTCTCTGGCAGCGCATCCTTTCCGGAGTAAGAGGAGGGATTGCTTTCGATTTGACACAGGCAGATAATTTGTCTTTCAGCGGTAGATATGGTACAAGAGCTTTTCACCATTACTCGAATTTAAATACCGATCAATATTCTGCTCCACAAACGCAGCAGCTCTTTTATCTCGACAATCATAATTTTGATCATTATGGCAGTTACTACGAGCTGAGTTCAAACTATCTTCACAAATTTGGCGGTAATGGCCAGCAGCTCACGGGTTATCTTTCCTACAGGTACAATAACTCGGACGCATCCGGCATCAGCACCGCAACGCAACCAAACACCATCCTTAGTGGTACACAGAACACGGAGCAGGGCCCACAGAACGAGATCAGGGGCAACCTGGATTTCGAGTATCCCATCAACAGGTGGGAGAAATTCTCCGCCGGCTCGGAGTTCTTCAACAGGAACTACAAAGACATCAACAATCTTTTCACTTACGACTCAACATCCGGGATTTACAACTTCCAGCCCCCATTCAGTCATGTCAATGATTTCCAGCGAGCGAGATTCGCAGCCTACTCCATTTTTTCTGATCAGTGGGACAGTCTCGCCGTACAAGTCGGCTTTCGCACCGAGTACACATACCAGCTGGTGGCGCAGGCCGATACGAGCCAGCGTTTCACTTTCTCCAGGTGGGATTATTTCCCTTCGTTCAGCACGTCTTACAGTCTTGCCGGCGGCACTCAGATTATGGCAAACTATTCACGGAGAATCGAGAGACCTGACGGCGGCGACCTCGAGCCATATTACTCGTGGTACGATGCGAACACGGTGCACATCGGAAATCCGTTGTTGAGACCTGAACTTATCGACTCTTACCAGCTGGGGCTTCAGACTCTCATCGGGAAGGCTTTTTTCTCAAACGATGTCTACTACAGATTTACTTTCGACAAGATCGAGGACATCAATTCGGTCTACGAGCCGAACGTCACGCTTACATCGACCGCGAATGTCGGAAACGATTACTCGCTGGGCTATGAATTCAGTCTGTTATTCAATCTGGTTAAAATCTGGCAGCTCAATTTGATGGGAAGTCTCTACGATTACAGAATAACGGGGGCTATAAGTAATCAATCGTTCGCAAGACAAAGCTTCAATTGGAGTGCGAAGGCGAATAGTACTTTCCCATTAACTGCATCAACCGAGGTTCAGCTGAACGCAAGGTACTACAGTCCGAGCGTGACCGCGCAAGGGACATGGGGAGGATTCTTCACGACTGATTTTGCTTTGAGGGAAAACATTATTCAAAAAACACTTTCGCTGACTTTGCAGATAAATGATCTGCTGAGTACAGGAAGACGCGAATTTACATCGCAGGGAGTCGGTTTCTACGATTACAATTATTATTACAGAAGAGCACCCATGCTCATGCTGAATCTTCAATACATTTTCAATAATTACCAGAAGCCACAACAGGGTGGCGACCAGGGAGGGAACCAGGGGTAAACTTATTCTACTGACGCTGAAATAATTGCCAAGGAAGTAGCCCGCTCAGCGCCTTCTTTTTGTATCATGACTGCGAGGCTAAAACATAGTGATTCTATAAAAGCACCAGGAGCAATTGACAATGATGAAGATTATGAAGGCGCAGTACGATAAGAGCAAGGTCCCGGAGATAACTCCTTACTTTTGGTTCATCAAAGTTCTGACAACCGCAATGGGCGAGAGCGTCTCTGATTATCTTGTGTTCCACATTAATCCGTATGCCGCAGTGATTCTCGGAGCATTCGGATTTGTTCTCGCTCTTATCCTGCAATTTTCTGTACGACGCTATATCGCGTGGGTCTATTGGTTTGTGGTTCTTATGGTGGCGGTGTTCGGCACCATGGCAGCAGATGTGCTTCACGTAGTACTCGGCATTCCTTATGTCGTAACGACAAGCGGCTTTGCTATATCGGTCGCCGTCATACTCGTGATCTGGTATGCAACCGAGAAGACACTCTCCATTCACAGCATCTTCACCTTCCGACGTGAGATTTTCTATTGGGCCGCCGTGTCAGCTACTTTTGCACTTGGCACTGCCGCAGGTGATATGACTGCAACCACATTTGGGTTAGGTTACCTTGTGTCAGGGCTGCTTTTCACCGCTCTTATCTTTGCTATGCTCGGCGGACACATTGTCAAAACCGGTTTTCTCCGCAGACTGCAGCGGCAGCCTCGTGAAGACGTGTTCTTCTTCTGGCTCGCATACATTCTCACTCGTCCCCTGGGCGCATCGTTCGCCGACTGGATGGGAAAGCCGGTGAGCTGGGGAGCACTCGGGTGGGGTGATGATACTGCTGCGATTCTTTTTTTCATCCCGATGTTTTTCCTGGTATGGCACATGGCATCGAGCCGAACGGATATCAAGGAGCAGATCACCACACCTCAAGAAGAAGATGGACTGGCGTACCCGTCGAAATGAAGCCGCATGGCTCGGTATGGTCAAAGCCGAAGAGGAGTAATCTCCTCAGAAGGAGCCATTCGGACCTTAACGACAGGAGAAAAAGTGAAATCGAACAAGTCAGGAACGGAGGATGGAATACATCCAAAGTGACCCTTGCTCAAGAAGTAAAGCCTGTTCAGTAAACTCAAATCACCTTTGGAAACTCCTCCAAAGTGCGTGGCACCACGGCGACACCCCACTAACAAGTACCAGCCTGGATGATGGTACAAGACGTCGCATCATGGCAGGGTACGAATTACTGTTCCGATCAGACACAGGGATAAATTTATAGCTTGACAAATCCTGCGGGGGGGGGGTATGTTGCGGTCAGACGCAGCTGTCCTCGCTTCTGCGCCAAGCTTAGGTAAAGGAATGAATCGGGGTAATGAGGCGCCTCTCCGATGAAGTGGAGAGAGCACGACGGTGTGTTGAAGTTGCGGTGACGATTGAGCAAGAATCGACGTTGTTAAGACAACCGATGCTAAATTGAAATAGGTGAGAAATGAAGCTTAAGATGTTGATCGTGCTGTCATTGGTGCTAGGTGTTATCACTTTCACCGACGCGTGTGGCCAGGAATTCGGGGTGATGGGCGGACTTAATATTTCGAGTCTTACCGGCCGTGTATACTCGTCTCCGACGGCAGGATTTGTAGCAGGAGGTTACATGCGCTACGAATTCTCTGGGGGATGGTCCCTTGAACCTGAGATCCTTTTTTCTATGAAAGGCGGCTATATGAGTGAAGAAAGTGCGGCTAACCTTCCTGTAACTGAGGGGCTGTATGTCCCAATGACCGGTGTTCTCACGCTGGATTACATTGAGGTTCCAGTACTGCTTGATGTACCTGCTTTGAAGCTCCCCTTCCTGTCTGCGAAGCTTGACGTATTTGCTGGTCCGGCGTTCGCAGCAAATGTAATCTCAAGGCAAGAAATCAGAGAGTACTATAACAATAGCTGGCACTCCTTCACCTCAAATAGCTCCAACGGTATCCAATGGTTTAATTTCAACCTCGCAATTGGGGGAGGGCCGACCTTCAATTTGGGAACGACGAATTTGGGCATTGAGGTAAGGTATACAATCAGTCCATGGTCTGCGGTTAATACAGGCTTTCCTTCGAGTCATGCATGGAATAACAACGTGTGGTCTATCATGGCCAGAATGAGCTTGTGACCGAATAACGCTGAATGGAACGCGAGCGACGCTCCAGTGTGTGCGACTTAGCTGCGGACCGCTGACGGGATAAAACAACGAACGTTTTGAAGCACAAGACGGACGCTTCGCGAACTCGTCGAAGGTTCGGTTTGAGGGATAAGGAAAGGTAAGTTGAGACCGAGCAACCTTCGGCTTACTGCTTAGCAGAAGGGCAGAAAGGGGCGATATTCTCAGCGGGATAGAGTAGAGTTTAAACCGGAAGACTCGACTCATTTACTTAACATATCATAAATCGGAGAGAAGGAACAATGAAGAAAATAGATCACAGTGTCTGCCGATTATTGCTGCTAACTGCTCTAATCGGTTCGGTGTTCCCCTGTTATACCATGGCACAGGTTAGACAGTTTTCGCCGACCAGTTCAGGAAAGACCGGGCCCCCACATGTGGTAGTTCTGCGGAACCTGCCGCACACCCAATTGCCAAGTACAGGTAAGATGGTTCAAATGCCCGACCCGTCACACTATACAGCGACGCTTCTGCAAAGAATTCAACAAATGCAGATACCCCCACATTGGGGGACCGCAACCCCGGAGTTGGATCCTTCACAGGTAAGCGCACGTACTCTTAAGGGAGGTTCCAACCACGGTAACACCGTTGAGTCAACCCAGTCCGTCTCGCTTGGGAACTATTGGAATGGACTTTGCTGTACTGGATATACTCCCCCTGATCCAATCATAGCTGCGGGTGATGGATACGAGCTTCAGGCCGTTAACCTTGCTCTAGTGGTCTATAACAGTAGCGGCGCTCAGGAATATTATGCCACGTTTCAGGATTTTTTCGGCAGTTTGACGATTGGACTGCATCTTTCAGACCCAAAAGTTCTCTATGATCAGTATTCAAACCGGTGGGTGATCCTCTTGTTAGCCTATCACGATCCACAGCCAGGCAGCGGCACCTACATTTCCGACTATTTGATCGGCATTTCAGAAACATCTGACCCGACACAGGCATGGTACACTTACAGTATAAGCGCACTAACCAATAACTACTTCGCTGATTTCCCGGGGCTCGGTGTCGACGCGAACGCCATATACGTGACTTCGAATCAATGGAACACGCTGAACCCAAATCTAACGCAGACTTTTCAGTATGCTCAACTTTTTGTATTTAACAAATCACAATTTTACTCCGGACAGAGTGCAAACTATTATGTTTTCGATGACAACGATTTTGTGAATGCCGACGGCACGTATGCGTTCACAGTGAAACCGGCACACGAATACGGCACAGCGCCTGGCGAATACCTTCTCAATATTGCTACCCTCACTGGTAGAAAAAACCCACCACTCACAGGCAACTTCATCAGCGTATGGACCATAACGAGTCCTTTGTCAAATCCGGTCCTTCTTCTTCAAGGCACAATCACTGTCGGTTCATATGCGAATTCTCCGGCCGTCCAAGCGGAAGGTAGCGTTGCAATAAACCCGGATGCCGCATCAGCATCGGATGTCGTGTACAACGCAGGGTACGCGTATACATCGTTTACGACTGCATACAATTGGGGTAGCGGCACGGTCTCGGCAATCAGATATGAAAAGATTGATGTAAATACTGATGTCGCAGACATTGACGCCGTTTACGGGGCCGATCTCACTTATTACTTTTATCCCAACATTTTTGTTGATGCCTGGGGAGATATCGGATTATGTTTCAACATATCGAGTTCCTCTCAATATATAGGGACCTACTATGCTGTCCGTACACCTTTCGACTCCCAATTGGAGGGTAGTCTCAGCCATTGCAGGTTGGGGAGGGCCCCTATACCGTTTCTGGAGGACGGTGGGGGGACTACAGTGGGATATGCCTTGATGGAAATAACGACAACGAGTTTTGGCTAAGCGGCGAGTTTGCCACTAACATGCAGAATGAGTGGGGCACGGAAGTGGGGAGCATAACGGTCACTACTCCCTCCACCTGGAGCGGGAATATTGATCTCTACTCACCGATTACCATACCAAGCGGTGCGACCATCAACATCTCACCGGGCACTAGCATCCTGCTTGACCTCAACGCTTCAATCATAGCGAACGGTGTTCTCAGCGCAAGTGGGACATCTGCCAGCCCGATAACATTGGCCGATATGGAAAACTTGAGGAGGGGCCCTTTCAATTGGGGGAAGATAGTATTTAGTGGCTCTGGGGCGAATAATTCCACTCTGCAATATTGCAATATCGATTATCCAACTGACATTGAGGTCACCAACACATCGAACGTTGCTATAGAGAACTGCAGCATTATGAATAGCAGTTCTTACGGTATCGATGTCACGTCGTCTTCAAATTTCCTCGCGCAATCTGATAGTATCGGCAACGCTGGTAGCCAGAATCCCTATCATGGCATTTTCATAACTGGCGGTTCCAATAACAACTGTTACCAGAATGTCATTTGGAAAACAGATCAAGACAATTCGAACGCTGCGGGAATACTCTATTCAGGATCAAGCGGTAACGTCGGCGGCAACGATGTGGACTGGTATCAGTGGGGAATCGCAGGCATTTGGGGCGCTTCTCCAAACTCAAACTGGTCGAACGCGTCAGTTAGGAACAACCGTGTTGCGGACTGCGGGTTTGGGTTATTAGTTTACGAAAACAGTTACTGCGACTTTGGAGAGAGTGGTCCGGATGTAGATGGCAACAACAGCATCTACGGCAGCAGCAACTACAACGCCGATGTCGGTTATACAGACCCATCAGTCGCAAGCGGATTGTATGCTGAGTACAACTGGTGGGGAAGCTACCCTCCGAATTCCGCACTCTTTACTGTGGGTTCAGGGTGTTACGGCTACTTCAACTACCCCACTTCTGGGGACCCGTGGGGTTCGACAGGGCAACCATCAACCACAGAGTTCACTGCCGCATCTCCATTGGCATATTCAGCAAAGAAGGCGACCGACCCGTCACTTCCCTTGCAACCTGCAATCTCATTCGGTCCTCTGCAGGATTCTCTGCTAACCGGGATAGGTCTAAAAGAGAAGAACAGCTTCACAGCCGCGAAGAATTACTTCGAGGCCTTTGTCAAGACCCATCCAGATAACCCTGCGGGCTACGTCGAACTGTACGGCTGTGCTGATGATACCACTCTTTCCGACATAACAAACTTCTTTAAGGCACTGCCGACTAACGCTCCGGCGATATCGCAGCTCCTTCTTGGCAACCTCTATCAGATGGAGAATCAGCCCGCACTTGCCAAACAGGTCAACAACACCATCGCGCTGAACTATCCTAATACCACACTCGAAGTAAAGGCAGAGATTAACAAAATTCTCATTGACCTTTACGACGGTAATGACCTTGAGGGCGCAGAGACACAGCTCACCGTTGTCAAAAGCCAAGCGAATTTGATAAACCCAATTGAGCTGCAGGATGCTGAGGAAGCTGTGGCACTGGATGGTGGACCACCTGCCACACCTATAGCCGCTTCCCAGAGAATGATATCAGCATCGTCCCGCTCGGTAAACACGCCGAAGTCCTTCGACCTTTCTCAAAATTACCCGAATCCTTTCAACCCGACCACTACCATCAACTACCAACTCCCGAAGGATGCTCATGTGACTCTTAAGGTCTACGACATCCTCGGCCGCGAAGTGGCGACGCTTGTTGATGGTGAGCAAAGCGCCGGATACCATGAAGTGAGCTTTGATGGATCGAACTTCGCCAGCGGAGTTTATTTCTACAAAATGACAGCAGGAAATTACACTGCAGTTAAGAAGCTGATGCTCTTGAAATGACCTTACTCTTCAAAGGAAGGTGAAACTTACGAAGCCCTGCAATCCCAGCAGGGCTTTCGTATTTGTGAGCAGGTATTAAATCCAGCTGTATACCTGCCATGGTACACCTGATAATGGTTTGTCCTTTCATTTTCTTTTCATTATGCCTCCTTATTTTGTAGACGGAAAAAGATTGGAGGAACTATGAAATTGAAAGCAATTATCGCTGTTGCCGTCGCAATGTGTCTGCCGATTTTCGCCCAGGCTCAGACGAAACCGGAGATCACCAAAATGCAAGCTGAGAAGGCTGCAATGACTGCCGTGAAAGGTGGTAAGGTGGTCAGTGCCGAGTACGAGCACGAAGCAGGCAAGTACATCTGGTCGTTAGACGTTAAGACGACTGACGGCGAGACAAAGGAAGTCTGGGTTGATCCTATGACGGGGAAAGTAGCAAAGGCCTCGACTGAAAATCCCGCGCAGGAGAAGAAAGAGAAAATGGCGGATATGAAAACGGCAAAGATCACACAGGCCCAGGCTGAGAAGATCGCGCTGAAAGCCGTCCCCGGTGGAAAGGTATCCGAGGCGGAGCTTGAACATGAATCCGGCATGTTTATTTGGTCGCTCGACGTGAAAGTGGGAAAGACGAATAAAGAAGTATGGATAAATCCACAGTCAGGAAAAGTCGAGAAGGTATTTACGGAGAGCGCCGGGAAAGAGCAGAAGTAGAAAACTTCGGAGATGGGTGGCGGAAAATAGCCAGGAGAGATTAAATTCAATCGGGAAGTTGAGGAGAAGTACTTCCTCGATTTCCCGGTTCCGCATGTACTTACCACTTACAAGAAATGTGAAGATGAAATTCAGGATATTTCTGGGGGCTGTTCTTGCCGTGGGGTTGTCAGCATTGGTAGCAACCGCGAGCGCACAGACAAGATTGGTCACGCTGTCGGACTACCTGCATGCGGCATTGAAAAATAATCCTCTCGTGGGTTCGGCATCTCAAGCAAGTGCTTCTGCAGAATACAACAGCAAGGCCGTGCGGAAGGGATATTACCCTCAGATAGGCGTCGGGTCTCACCTCATCGTGGCACCCGGATATGATCCGGCTGTCACAAACGGCGGTGAGTTTGGCGCACAGGTCAGCGGCTCCTATACAATTTACGACGGCGGTTCGCGAGGCCTTGAGATCTCGAAAGGGAATGTGGGTGTAGAACAGGGCACACTGAATCAATCGGTTGTAAAGGCGGACATCATATATTCTGTCTCCACAACATTCGTTTCGGCAGTCAGAGAAGACCGGGAACTTGACGTTGCCCGCCAGAACTATGAACAACTGAAGGATTACCTGCAGCTTGTGAATCAGCTTCACGCTTCCGGCCAGGGCAGTGAGACCGATGTCCTGAAGACCACTGTCGATCTGAACAATGCTCGCATCGATATCAATGCGAGGAAGGTTGCGATTCAAAATTCGCTGCAGGCGCTTGCGCAGGCATCGGGCCTTCCCACAAGTTTCGTGACCGGTGTGGACACTTCTGCGATTTCGATACCTTATGACACTACTTTTGACGTCGTGACCAACATAGATCTGCAGACGAGGGATCTCGTTTTCCGGCAGGCAATTCTCGATGCCCGGCTTGCCGAGTCGAAGCTGCGCCCGTCAGTTTCACTGGTCGGCGACGCGGGTGCGCTTACATCGCTGCCGAATATCAGACCCGGACTTCCTGACGTGTTCGGCGCATCGGTCGGCATTGCGGTATCTGTACCGGTATTTACCTTCGGCTCCCTTCAAGACAGTTACCTTGCTGCCGAAGCAAATGCAAAGAGCATCTCGATGCATAACGATTATGACAGGTTGTCGCTTGAGCGAGAGTTCGATGTGACAAGGAACGATATCGAGAGGGCAGAATCTGAAATCATGAGTCTACAAAGCAACCTGGTAGTTGCACAACAAAGCTACCTGCTCTCGAAAGCGAGGTACGCAGGCGGAAGCGGACTGAGTCTCGAGGTCCTCGATGCGATTCAAGCCGTTAACCAGATAAGACTTGCAATCGAGGAGGCGAGGGCGCAGATGCAGATGAGCATTTTGAAATTGAACAGGCTGAACTATTCGGAAGAAAAATGAAGATCAGGCACTATTTCTCGATTGCATTATTGGTAATGGTAACAACGGAAATGTTCGCAGGCTGCAGCACAAAAAAAGATGACGCCGTC
>JAKASW010000141.1 GCA_021818875.1 Bacteroidota bacterium | reverse complement strand
TCCGTTATACAAGAAGTACTTCAGAAGAACTACGACACTTACCGCGCACGACGAGAAAAACGAAGCCGGTGTAGGCGACACTGTCAAGATCATGGAGACCCGGCCGCTGTCCAGAACGAAGCGGTGGCGGCTTGTTGAGATTGTCGAAAAGGCAAAATAAAAAATGGACCTTACCGTACCTACCTACCGGCAGGCAGCATGACTGGAAAAAGAAGGTAGACAAACAGTTGAATATCATGGTACGGGCATAGGAAAAGAAGGCAGGACGACAAATGATTCAGGAAGAAACCAACCTCGTTGTGGCGGACAACTCCGGCGCCAAGAAAGTACGGTGCATCCGGGTGCTGGGTGGTCATGACAGAAGGTATGCGGGGCTCGGTGATCTCATTGTGGTGGCCGTGAAACAGGCGATCCCGGGAGCAGAGGTCAAAAAAGGCGACGTGTCAAAAGCGGTTGTAGTGAGGACGAAGAAAGAGTATAAAAGATCCGACGGCACGTTCATCCGATTCGACGAAAATGCCGCGGTTCTTCTGAACCAGCAGGGCGAGCCCAGGGGCACGCGCATTTTTGGTCCTGTTGCGCGAGAGCTGCGAGATAAACAGTTTATGAAAATTGTTTCATTGGCCCCGGAGGTGCTTTGAACCGGAGGCTCGAAGTCAGAAAAGGTTATTGACAATGCACGTCCACAAAAACGATATGGTTCTAGTGATAAGCGGCAACTCGCGCGGCAAGACCGGCAGAGTGCTCCGCGTGGTCCGGGCCAAAGGCAGGTTGCTTATTGAAGGTGTCAACGTGAGGAAGCGTCACACTAAGCCGACACAGAAGATTCCTGCCGGGGGTATCCTCGAACGGGAGCAGTCGGTTAATGCTTCCAATGTCATGGTCATCTGTCCGAAATGCAACAATGCCAGTCGCGTCGGATATACGACCGTTGCAGGCGTCGGCAGTCGAAAACAGAAAATGCGTGTTTGCAAGAATTGTAACGAGATGTTCTGAGAGAGTTTGACAAATGGCAAAAGAAAAGACTAAAGGGCAGCCCCCGGAGAATGCAACTGCTCCGAAAGAAAAAAAGCCAAAGGGCGGAGCCCAGGGAAAAAACAAGGGTACTCGCAATGACCAGCCAAAGACAGAGCGAGTCATAGAAGAGAAAGTATTTCCGAGATTGTCGGAGCTCTACAAGAAAGAAATCGTGTCTTCCCTGGTAAAACGGTTCGCTTACAAGAACCCGATGCAGGTTCCCAGGCTTGAGAAGATTTCGATAAACTGCGGAGTCGGAGCTGCTACCCAGGATCCAAAAATACTTGAAACCGTGGTGAGAGACATGGCCATCATAACCGGTCAAAAGCCTGCGGTCACCCGGTCGAAGAAGGCGATATCGAATTTCAAGCTGCGCGAAAACCTCGCTATTGGCTGCAAGATTACATTGCGGAAAGAGAAGATGTTTGAGTTCATGGACCGCCTAATAAGCCTGGCAATTCCACGCGTGCGGGATTTCAGGGGAGTCTCCGACAAATCGTTCGACGGGCGCGGGAACTACACTCTCGGTCTGAAAGAGCAAATAATATTTCCGGAGATCGACGTGGACAAGGTGGAACGAATTTTCGGAATGGACATCACGTTCGTCACAACTGCGCGGACCGATGAAGAAGCATACGAGTTGTTGAAAAGCTTCGGTATGCCTTTCCGCAGAAAAGAGACGGCCGAAGCACCGATGGAAAAAGCTGCCTAACGAAAGGAACGATTGAGTGGCGCGAACAGCAATGAAAGTTAAGGCTCAGAGGGAACCCAAGTACAGGGTGAGGAAGCACAACCGCTGCACGATATGCGGTCGTCCGAGAGCATATTACAGGAAGTTCGGCGTATGCCGAATTTGCTTCAGGAGGCTGGCGCTTGACGGGTTGATTCCCGGTATCAAGAAAGCAAGTTGGTAATTTAACTTAGGAGTTTAACTCGATGTCGATGACTGACCCAATTGCTGACTTTCTCACGCGTTTGAGGAATGCGGCAACCGCACGACAACGGAAGGTCGATGTGCCCGCCAGTAATTTGAAGCGCGCCATAGCAAAGATCCTGTACGAGCAGCACTACATTGATAAGTATCTTGATGTTGAAGCTGCCCCACAGGGAGTCATCAGGATCTATTTGAAATATTATGACGGACGGCCTGTACTTTCGGGACTTAGACGAGTCTCTGTCCCAGGCCGCCGCGTGTACGCAGGTGCAGCAGAAATGCCGCGTGTTCTCAACGGCCTCGGAGTCGCGATTGTATCGACAAACCGCGGCGTAATGACCGACAAAGATGCTCGTCGTCTGAATGTCGGCGGTGAAATCATCTGCTACATCTGGTAACCGGAAGGAGTTTCTAAATTGTCACGAATTGGTAAGAAGCCCGTCTCGATACCGAAGGGAGTGACCGTTCAGGTTTCCGAAGGCGTGCTCAAAGTGAAAGGAGCCAAGGGAGAGTTGTCGACCCTTGTGCATCCGGCGATTTCTGTTGAGCTGGCAGCTGAGGAAGCGACCGTAAAAGTAAATGGTCAGGGAAATACGTCCGATGCTCTTCACGGGTTGTGGAGAGCGCTTTTGAACAACATGGTGAACGGTGTTACCAAAGGGTACGAGAAGAAATTGGAAATTGTCGGTGTCGGTTATCGTGCCGAGATGAAAGGAACGAACCTGCAGTTGGTGTTGGGATATTCTCATCCTATTCTGTTCAAGCCACCGCAGGGCATCAAGATTGAAACGCCGTCGCCCACCAACATGGTGATTAGTGGAACCGACAGGCAGCTTGTAGGACAGATTGCAGCGAAGATCAGAGCTTTTCGTCCGCCCGAACCTTACAAGGGAAAAGGGATAAAATACGAGAACGAATATATCCGTCGCAAAGCAGGAAAGGCTGCAGCTGCAGCGAAATAAATTCGGAGTCTAATGTAAAATGGGTCGGCTTGAAAACAAGAACACGCGCTTTGAAAGAGTTAAAAGAGGACTGCGTAAACGCATCCAGGGTACCACGGACCGTCCTCGTCTCGTCGTCTATCGAAGCCTTAAACATATTTACGGAACCATCGTCGATGACAGCCAGGGCAAGACTTTGATTCAATTGTCAAGCAATAGCCGGGAAATCATCGATCAAGTTAAGTCGGCAAAAGGCAAGACAAACGTCAGCAAAATTGTTGGGATTGCTCTTGCAAGAAAAGCATTGGAAAAGGACATACAGAAAGTGGTGTTGGATCGCGGCGGGCGTCTGTACCATGGCCGTGTAAAAGCATTCGCAGATGGTGCCCGCGAAGGCGGTTTGAAATTTTAAGAAGGTGTCGAACTCATGAAATTGAAAGACCTTAAAAATGCACAACGGGTTAAGCCGGACGAGACAGAGCTGAAGGAAAAGGTCGTCCACATCAACCGCGTTGCAAAGGTGGTGAAAGGCGGACGGCGCTTCAGCTTCAACGCAATCGTCGTGGTTGGAGACGGCAAGGGAAGTGTCGGAGTAGGTTTAGGCAAAGCAAATGAAGTCAACGATGCGATAAGCAAAGGTGTCGATGATGCGAAGAAGAATGTCGTCAAGGTGGCGGTTCTCAAAGGAAGCATACCTCATCCTGTTATCGGAAAATTCGGCGCCGCTAAGGTTCTTCTAAAGCCGGCAACGCCCGGTACCGGAGTCATTGCCGGGGGGGGTGTGCGTGCGGTGCTTGAGTCAGCCGGTGTACAGGATGTGCTGACAAAGTCGATCGGTTCGTCGAACCCGCATAACGTCGTGAAAGCCACAATGAAAGCACTTTTGAACCTTTCTGATGCGAGGATGGTCTCGCTGAAGCGCGGCATGAATGCGCGGGAAGTCTTCAGCATTGAGGCGGCCGAGCCGCCGGCTGCCGTTCCGCAAGTTGAATCGGCACAGGTCTGACTATGAGCGAATCGAAGAATATCAGGATTACCCAGGTCCGCAGCATCATCGAGAGACCGTATCCTCAGAAACGGACAATAAAGGCATTAGGTCTCGGAAAAATCAGGAAGAGTGTAATCAAGAAAGACACACCGCAGATAAGAGGAATGATCGCGAAAGTTCAACATCTTGTGAGAGTTGAAGAGCTTTCGGAGAAGTCCGTCGGTTAGGAGAGATCGTTGATGAATGTTCTTGGAAACTTGAAATTTGCACCCGGTTCGAAGAAAAAGGTAAAACGAATTGGCCGAGGAGTCGGGTCCGGCCACGGCAAGACCGCCACGAAGGGTCACAAGGGCCAGAGATCGAGATCGGGTGACCAGATTCGGCCGTGGTTTGAAGGTGGCCAGATGCCGCTGAATAGACGTATCCCGAAATTCGGATTCGTCAGCCCGTTCAGGGTAGAGTACCAGGTCGTCAACGTTTCTACGCTGGGTAAACTCGCCGAGTCCGGAAAATTACCCGATGGAAGTGTAACTCCGGAATTGCTTTACAAACTCGGAACTGTTTCCAATAGAAAACGGCCGGTGAAAATCTTGGGCGACGGTTCTTTGTCAGTAAAGCTGAACGTCTCGGCGAATGCGTTCAGCGCTTCTGCCGCTGACAAGATCAAAGCGGCAGGCGGTACGTCTCAAATAATTCCAGTATCCGGTCCGACAAAACCACTTGAGCAATAAGAGATGTCGAGATTAACTGAGAGTCTAAGAAATATCTTCAAAGTTGATGACCTCCGTAAGAGGCTCGTCTATACGGCAGCCCTGCTCGCGGTCGTGCGGCTGGGCGCGCACATCACATTGCCGGGCGTCGATGCCTCGCTTCTTGCCGAAGTCACAAGAACGCAGTCACAGAATACCCTGTTCGGACTTTACGACTTGTTTGCAGGCGGCGCCTTCGAGAACGCGGCAGTCTTTGCTCTGGGAATTATGCCGTTCATCAGCGCCGAAATCGTCATCCAGTTGCTGGGCGCTGTCGTTCCATATTTCCAGAAGCTCCAGAGAGAGGGCGAAGAAGGCCAGAAAAAAATAACCCAGCTTGCCAGGTATGGTACTGTGCTGATATCTGCAATGCAGGCCTGGGGCGTCAGTGTGCGTCTCGAAAGCATGACTGCCCCGAACGGTCTTCCGGTTATTCCGGATGTCGTCCGTGGACTCGGCTTCACGATTTCCACCGTGATAGTACTTACTGCCGGTACCATCTTCATGATGTGGCTCGGCGAGCAGATCACCGAGAAGGGTATCGGAAACGGAATCTCTCTGATAATCACTATCAACATCCTCGCCCGGTTCCCGAACGCAGTGCTGGACGAGTATCAGCTCGTTAGTTCAGGCGCGAGGAGTTTTATCTCTGAACTCGTTGTCATTGCGCTGATGGTGGGAATTATCGCTGCGATCATTTACGTCACGGAAGGAACGAGGAAAGTTCCTGTGCAGTATGCGAAACGGGTTATCGGGAGAAAGGTTTACGGCGGGGTTACTCAATACATTCCGATCCGGGTGAACACCGCCGGAGTAATGCCGATTATTTTTGCACAATCTATTATGTTCGTTCCCCAGACAATCCTCACTTTCTTCCCGAACGATCAGTTTATGCAAAACATTGCCGGATATTTTTCGTGGACATCGTTCACGTATTCATTCATTTATGCTCTCATGATTATCTTTTTCACATATTTTTACACAGCAATTGCGTTCAATCCGAAGGATGTTTCGGATAACATGAAGAAGCAGGGCGGTTTCGTTCCGGGAATAAGGCCCGGCCAGCATACGGCCGACTTCATCGATAATATCCTGACCAAAGTGACTCTTCCGGGTTCGATCTTTCTCGCGATCGTAGCGATCCTCCCGGCTTTCATGGCACGCTTTGGAGTCAGCCAGAGTTTCGCGTCATTCTTCGGGGGCACCAGCCTCCTGATTATTGTCGGCGTAGGTCTGGAGACCGTACACCAGATCGAATCGCAGCTAGTGATGCACCATTATGACGGTTTTATGAAAACAGGGAAGTTGAAAAGCCGCCGCTACACCTGATAAGAAATGATAAATGTAAAGACTCCTCGCGAGATAGATTTGATGCGCGAGGTGGGAATAGTGGTTGCCGGTATCCTGGACACGATTGAGAAATCTGTCGAGCCAGGTGTGACCACGAAGGAATTGGATCGAATCGCCGAAGAATATGTTCTTTCACAGAATGCGAAACCCGCGTTTAAGGGATACGGCTTTGACAGGAAGCATCTTTTCCCTGCCACGGTCTGCCTCTCGGTTGACGACCAGGTAGTGCACGGAATCCCGGGATCGCGGATACTTCAGGAAGGCGACATACTTTCGGTTGATGTAGGTGCGGTGAAGAACGGCTACTATGGTGATGCTGCCAAAACATTTGCCGTCGGAGAAATCTCCCATGAAAAAAAGAAGCTGATGAACGTTACTTATAAGGCTCTTGAGATCGGTATCAGGAATGCAGTTGCAGGAAATCATGTTGAAGATATTTCGACCTCGATCCAGGAGTACGTTGAGGAAAATGGTTTTTCTGTCGTTAGAGATTTGGTTGGTCATGGAATTGGAACAAAACTCCACGAGGATCCGCCCGTTCCCAATTATGGCAAGAGAGGAAGGGGCGCATTACTGCGAAATGGTATGACGATTGCGATCGAGCCGATGGTGAATGCTGGCACACATAGAGTTTATACTGCGAAAGATGGTTGGACGGTTTATACCACAGATGGAAGGCCATCGGCACATTTTGAACATACAGTGGTCATTTTAGATGGAAAGCCGGAAATACTAACTCTGTCCAATCCAAAGGATCCTTCGAATGGCTAAGCAAGGTCAAATCAAGGTGGACGGCACCATCAGTGAGACTCTGCCCAACGCGACGTTTCGTGTCAAGCTGGATAACGGCCATGAGATACTGGCACATATTTCTGGAAAGATGAGAATGAACTTTATCAAGATTTTGGTCGGCGACAAAGTGACAGTCGAGCTGTCGCCATACGACCTTTCCAAGGGCAGAATTGTTTACCGATACAAGTGAGGTAATGGAATAATGAAAGTCCGAGCATCAGTCAGAAAGCTATGCGATAATTGCAAGATCGTCCGACGTAAAGGTGTTGTCAGAGTTATCTGCAAGAAAAATCCCAAGCATAAACAGCGACAGGGATGAAATCAATTAGTAGGCAGCATGGGGTACGTAGTAGGTGGCAGGGTTGCCATCGACGACAAGCGTCCCACGACCTACGACCTAAGTAAAGGAGAATAAAGTTGGCAAGAATATCTGGTGTTGATTTGCCGAAAGGAAAAAGAGCGGAGTACGGCCTGACATATATATATGGCATTGGTCATGCCTCCGCAGTGGATATTCTCGACAAGGCCGGGATCGATCCGGCTAAGCACATCGGAGAGTTGAGCGATGAAGAGGTTGCCAGGATTCGCCAGGTGATCACCTCCGATTACAAAGTTGAAGGTTCGCTTCGGAGTGAAAACCAGATGAACATAAAGCGGCTGATGGACATCGGAAGCTATCGCGGATTGAGACATCGCAAGAGCCTTCCGGTGAGAGGTCAGCGGACCCGAACGAACGCACGGACTCGCAAGGGGAAGAGGCGTACAGTGGCAGGCAGAAAGAAAGCAGTAGCCAAGAAGTAAGCAGAGGAGAATAAAGTGTCAAAGGTCGCAGGAAAGAAACGGAAGAAAACTTCCGTCGATGCACATGGAATCGCTCATATAAAGGCAAGTTTCAACAACACGATGATTGCGCTGACGGACATCTACGGGAACATAGTATCTTGGTCGTCCGCAGGGAAGATGGGATTCAAAGGATCCAAGAAGAGCACTCCTTTCGCGGCGCAATCGGCTGGAGAAGCTGCGGCGAAGGAAGCGTTCAACCTCGGAATGAAGAAAGTGGAAGTGCTTGTTAAAGGTCCGGGTTCCGGTAGGGAGGCCGCTATAAGGTCGCTTCAAACCGGTGGTCTGGAAATCACCAGCATCCGCGACGTGACACCGATCCCGCATAATGGCTGCCGTCCGCCGAAGAGACGAAGAGTTTAACGAAATTATCCGGAGTTTTTGAATGGGAAGATATGTTGATGCAAGCTGCAGACTTTGTCGTAGGGAAAGACAAAAACTCTTTTTGAAGGGAGTAAAATGTTATACCGACAAGTGTCCGCTCGAGAGACGCAATTACGCACCCGGTGAGCACGGCCTCCGCAGGCGTGCTAAGGTCAGCGAGTACGGCATACAGCTTCGCGAGAAACAGAAAGTAAAAAGAATCTATGGTGTCTTTGAAGATCAGTTCAGACATTATTTTGAGCTCGCTTCGCATCAGAAAGGCAGGACCGGAGAAAACCTTCTGAAGCTTCTGGAGAGAAGGTTCGACAACGTCCTTTACAGACTCGGCTTCGCGCCTTCAAGGAAATCCGCGAGACTCCTTGTCCTCCATGGCCATTTTCTCGTCAACGGGAAGAGAGTCAATGTTGGATCCTATTTATTGAGGGCAGGGGATGTAGTCAAAGTCGCAGACCGCAGCAACCAGCTCGATGTGATTCACTCATCACTTAAGAGAGTGAAGGACGGGATGCTCCCTTCCTACCTGCAACTCGACAAGGCTCAGCTGACGGGCACATTTCTTCAGGTCCCTGAGAGAGCTGAAATCCCGCTGCCGGATGTAAATGAGCAATTGATAGTAGAGCTGTATTCCAAGTAATATCCTGAACCGGTGATGGTGTGCGTCGCGCTGACGACGATTGTCGCGAATTCAAATGCATCCGGGACAAATTTTAAATTCAATTGAGGTGAAAATCTAATGAGCGCCGTGAAATTGCAAATGCCTGAGACGATAGTCTTGGATCAGTCGAGTTATAGTAATACCTTCGGACGTTTCATCGTAGAACCGCTAGAGCGCGGGTACGCAACCACGTTGGGAAATTCTTTCAGGAGAGTGCTGCTCTCCTCGGTTCCGGGATGGGCGTTTACTCACTTCAGGATGCCCGGCGCGCTTCACGAGTTTTCCACGATCAAAGGTATGGCAGAGGATCTTGTCGACTTTACTCTGAATCTAAAAGGAATCAGAATCAAGTTGATTGACAAAAAAATCAACAAAGTCGCCGTGAAGCTCAAAGGTCCGATGGAGTTTACTGCGGAAGAAATACAGCGCCAATTTCCGCAGGTTGAAGTCTTGAACCCGAACCATCATGTAGCCACAATAAGTGATTCGAGAGAAATCGAGATCGAGTTTCGTATCGGGCGCGGAAAGGGGTACGAGCCCGCAGAAGATCATAAGCTCGTCGAGGCGCCGGAAGATCTCGTCTCAATTGACGCACTTTTCTCTCCGATAAGAAACGTACGGTTCTTCGTGCAGCCGACCGGCATCGGTGAGAAGACTACTCTCGAGAAATTGACTCTGGAGGTAGAGACTGATGGATCAATCACCCCTGAAGATGCAGTAACGACCGCGGCCAAGATGCTGCAAGACCATATCCAGCTTTTCCTCAACCTCGGCATCCACCAGGAGGCTTCAGACGAAGGATCTGCTCAGGAAGAAGAAGCAGCCCGTATCAGGAAACTCTTGAAAATGTCTGTGGACGATCTTGAGTTGTCTGTCCGTGCCCATAACTGTCTGAAGGCCGCCAACATCCATACAATTTCAGAACTCGTCAATAAGGACGAAGCGGAGCTTCTCAAATTCAGGAACTTCGGACGAAAATCTCTCGCGGAGCTTGCCGAAAAAATCGGAAGCATGGGGTTGAATTTCGGAATGGATGTGACAAAGTATCTCAAAGATGACAATGAATAATCGGAGTTTGCGGAGATGAGACACCTTAATTCTGGTAGAAAACTCAAGCGCACTGCAAGCCATCGGAAGGCGCTGATGGAATCGTTGGCCACGAATCTTTTTCTGTACAAGCAAGTGCGGACTACACTTGCTAAGGCAAAAGAAATGCGAGCCTATGTGGAGCCCCTCATAACCAAAGCGAAGCAAGACTCCGTC
Source organism: Bacteroidota bacterium (assembly GCA_021818875.1). GTDB lineage: Bacteria > Bacteroidota > Ignavibacteria > Kryptoniales > JAKASW01 > JAKASW01. The sequence goes on along the minus strand of JAKASW010000141.1, from coordinate 832 downwards.
GCGACTCGCCGCCACGTCGCTCGGTTCATAAAGGACAGAGAGGCCGTGCAAATTCTATTTAGCGAGATTGCCACAAAGGCCAAAGATCGGCCGGGTGGATACACTCGTGTGGTTAAGCTGGGACAGCGTCATGGAGATGGTGGCGAGGTTGCTATAATCGAGCTGGTCGACTTCAATGCCGCTGACGAAGCTCAGAAGCGGCGTAAAGCTCCAAAGGAAGAAGAAGCCAAACAAGGACCGGAAACGGCAAAGGCAGAGCCGGTCGTTGAAAGGAAAGAGGAACCTGCCGCAGCTCAAGCGTAGGGTCCGGCATTCCTTCATAATCGGTTTTACCGGCGCTGAGCCAAGTCTTCTGTGTTCATCCGCGTGCAGTTCCTTTCTTAGTCCTGCTTTGACGGGGTCGGATCGATTCAAACCTTCCTGCATTCCAATGCAATGAAAGGCACATCCATCTTTAAAGGTTTTCTTAGATGCGCCAGTGCATTGAGTTTCTCTTCTATCCTCTGGAATACTTCATCCCGGACTTCGATGGGTAGTATCTTTGCCCAGCTTGGCATGAAGGCAAGCTTCATGAAGGAATGGCTCAACATAGCCGTGCCGCTCGCGAACCGGTAAGCAAAAGAATCTTCCTGCACAGAATGTATTTCAAAGCCGGCTTCTTCAACTCTGCTCTTCAAATACAGAAATGGGATTCGCTTCTTTCGAATGTGCATGGACAATGAGCCGTTGTACTGCTGAAGGCCCATCTCATAAAGTGTCTCACGGTAGGTACTGTAAAACTCTGCAGAAGTCTGATCTGTATTCATTGTGAATACAAACTGACCATCTGTTT
>JAKASW010000140.1 GCA_021818875.1 Bacteroidota bacterium | reverse complement strand
CCGGACAAAGTCGTGGCACGCTCCTCCTTTATATAATGTGCGTGCCATGAAGCGAGAACCAAATATAAAAATGACGAGCCTCCCTGCGGTAGGCAGGCGTCTTTGTCCGGCTTGTTATCTGGCGTTTGGCGGCCCCAATTCACCATGCTTCCACGGAAAGATTTTCTACTTCTGAGAAATGGGAGTCGCGCGACACCAGTGTGAGTTGATGCTGCTTCGCAATCGCAGCTATCCAGATGTCATTGTCCGGGATTGGTCTTCCCTTGGCACGGAGAGAGTTCTTGATGCTGCCGTAATGGTCGGCGGTGGTCTCATCGCACACTAGGACGGTCGAGTGCTGTCCGAACTCCTTTGCTCGCTTCAAATTGTCCCCAACGTGCTCCGATTTGTAGGCTCCATAATAAAGCTCGCCGAGTGCCACACTTGATATGAATACCTCATTGTTCGTGGAGATGCGGCGTCGCACTTCGGGGTCTCCAGCAAACAGAGCAATGATAATATTGCTATCGAGCAGAAATTTACCATTCATCGGCGGAAACTCTCTCGCAGTCCAAGTCAATTGCCTGTTGCATCAGGTCTGCATCCTTGCGGTCAATCGAGCCAGCAAACGAGAGCAAGGATTGACCGGGGACACCTCTTGGTTTTGACTGTGAGAGCGCACGCGCAAACTCCAATACTTCCTGCTGCTCTTTCTCCCCCAAATTCTTGAGATATTGGACAATCGCATGCTCCATGGGTACTTGGCTCATTAGGTCACTCCTTTCTACCTATTATTCCCGCATAAAGATAAGAAACCTCGCCGCCGAATGCCAGATAACGTCCACCAGAAAGAAGTCGCACCGCGCATCCTTTTTTTATAATGTACGCGCCGTGAAGCGAGTTCCAAATATAAAAATGACGAGCCTGCCTGCGGTAAGCAGGCGTCTTCTTCCTGCTTGTTATCTGCAGTTGCCCTCATTTCAGCAAAAGGCATTTCTTAGTATCATGATACATGCCTGCTTGGAGCCGATAGAAGTAAACTCCGCTTGGCAGGTCATCAGCATTGAAGGCGGTGATGTAGTATCCTGGGAACTCGCGCTGCTCCACGAGTGTCTGTACTTCCCTCCCGAGTATATCATAAACCTTCAGTGTTACAAATGCTTTCGAAGGCAGTTGGTATTCGATTATCGTGGAAGGGTTGAAGGGGTTTGGATAATTCTGTGACAGTCTATAAACCAAGGGAATACTCGTCGCGTGTTGGCGAACCGCTGTTGCCACGCGGTTGGCGCGCATAGGCACCTCGTCACCGAAGTGGTGGATTTGCTTGCGATGCAGAGCGTATCTGAATAGTCTCTTGCGGTGTCTGGGGTAAATGTAACGACTAGCTCAATTGTATCCGCCTGTGAAACTGCTTCATGCACCGGTGTCACAGAGAACCAACTTGTGCGAGTGTAAACGGAATCCACAATGAGCGCGGCCGATGAGGTGTTCGTTATTTTGAGTGTGTCTGTTCTATCTGAGTCGACCTGAACTGAACCGAATGCAATTGCAAGCTGACTCAGAACAAGGGCTGGAGGAGGGGTGGCCCCGGTCATTTCGGACAGAGAACGTCGCCAGACGCCGGACCCCGTTCCCGCGTACAGATCGGCACCAAACGTTGCAAATGAAGTAACCCACGTACCCGATGGGAATCCTGTGTTCACGTCTGTCCAAGTTGCACCATTATTCGTGGAGAGAAAAACTCCTTTGTCCGTGCCGGCAAAAAGGTTCCCGCCGCTCGCGTAGATTGTATACACGGCGTTCGGCGTGGCTTCCAAACCTTCGCTGGCATCGATCCAAGTCACACCTTTGTCAGTGGAGCTGAATACCCATTTATCACTACCGACGTATAGGGTACTGTCCGTTGTGGCCAACGTCCAGGTCAATGTATTGATCAGAGCAGAGTCAACCTGTGTCCAGCTATTGCCATTATCTGTGGAACGGAAAATACCAACCCCGTTAGTGCACGCAAAGATATCTCCTCCGATAATGGCGATCTTGTAAACGTAAGTCATATGGGAGGAAGTGGTGGGAGGCAATCCTGAATTGACCTGAGCCCAATTCGAGCCATCGTTCGTGGAACGCAAGACGCCGCCCTCGATTCCGACGAAGAGATCTGTCCCGCTGAAAGCGAAACCCAAAGGCCAAGTGCCGGAAGGACCCAAGGTTGTCCAGGTGGCGCCCTCGTCTGTCGAGAGAAAAACGCCGTTGCCATACGTGCCTTCGAAGATCAAATTCCACCTTGTTGCAAGACAGATGCCTTCTCCATTGGTTCCCCCCGAATTGGCCTGAACCCATGTGCTGTCGTTGTCTGCAAGGCGAAATACGCCGCCGTTGCAACCAGCAAAAATCGCAGATCCAGTGGTTGTGAGGGCATGGACAACACCAGTTCCGAGCAATCCGGTACCGGTCGGGCCATCCGTATAGACCCATTGTGCTACCGAAATCGGAGGGATCGATATTACGGATATGGCCGTTAAGAGGAGAATATTCTTCGAGATGATCATATCTACTCCTTTTCTGTGAAAGGGCAATTGCGGCAAGTAGTCCACGGCAATCACGTTCGCGCCGCGCTCCTTGAGCCTATAACGTTCGCGGCCTGAAGCGAGATCGATAATATACAATAGTCGAGCGTCGTGATTGCCGTTGTTAGCCGCAGGCAAAGTCCGTCTTGCGGAACCTGAGTTAGGCGACTTAGGGCAGCAACGAGTTACCAAGTGCGTCGTCCTCTGTTCACGACATCCCCAACGAAAACGGTCTTGCTGGCGTATCCGATATCTTTGAACCACAAAGTGTCACCAATACCTACGCCGTTCAATTTGAATCGACTCAGATAGTCTGTGGTGGTTCCCAACTCACGACCATTAACCCAGCGGAGACGGTCAAGAACAAAGGCGCCTGCAAGAGCCTCATTGGTACTTGAATCTCGGACTGTGCCCTCAACTGTGAAGAGGCTGTCTGACGTGTGCTTCGAGACATTGTGAAATCTGATTTCCATGGGAACCTTGATAGTGTCGGTAATGACAAACACATCCGGTCCCATCCACCGTCTCGTCTGGGACAGCGGACTCACTGTGTAGCAACCCGCCAGAGCGTACGCGAGAATCAGGAGAAAAGTGTTGATGGCTAATCTCCCGCTGGGATGCACTTGGTTAGACACGGAACTTCTCCACAGATACATCGTGACTTTGCTTGCGGCGAACGTTTACGGGAATCACGCCGTGCCGCGCATCCTTAAATGGGGTACCATGATGTGCGCGGCATGGAGCGAGTTCCATGATATATAATAATCGAGCGTCGCGATTCCCGTTGTTAGACGCAGGGGCAAATTATCCATTAGTGTGACTCAGCCATGTGGAAATTCTCTTAGTAAGGTCGAAGGGTTGTTGGAGTTCACAGGCAGGCTTGTCAATGCAGATGCCGACGACCACTTGCTCGTTGTAGCTCCTCCCTGTGGGTTGAACTATTTCTACGTATGCAACGCCCACATCATGGTGAAGCGCTGGCTGAAGCGGCACTTCGTAAATACGACGGGTCTCATCTTGTACCTCGTACTTCAGGAGCGTATTCGGACTCTTCTTCGCCCGCGCGTCAACAACGACAATAGGCATGAGGTAAGATTTCCAGAATCCTAAAGATTGCAGGCCGTTGGCCTGCGGAATACCTTCGTCTAGTTCATTCAGCTTATTGACCTTTTGAGAGCCATCGTTAGTGAGTGAAACCTTCACCCGCTTCGTCTCAATGGCGATTGCTTGCTCGGCATGTTCGGGACTGCAAAGAAGAATGTCAATATCACCCGGCTTCTTGTTCCTATCCTGAATGATGGGGTCTGCAACGGATAAACCGTGCACAACCCGACACTCCTTACCGACGAATGCGCCGATTATCAGTGAACGAAATGAGGCGTTGGAGAATAACCAACGGACAATTGGGGCTTCGGGTGGCTGAGTCACACTTTGAGAATTGTGCTTCATGTCCTCTTGGAAATAGGTCAGGGTTCCAGCCGACCCAAGCGTCTGAGTATCAACTGCGATAGTATTGAAAACCAAATGGGTTCTCATAATTTGCCCTTGCGGCTAACGTCCGATGGAACAAAGTCGTCACGATTGCCGCTTATAAATCTTGCGCAGCAACCATAGCATGGCGGCAATCGGGATGAAGCGAACACGTGCAATATATATTGTTGAGCGTCTTTGTTCCATCTGTTATGTGAAGTGGCGGCACGCGCCTTTGGTGATGTTGGGTTGACTACTTTAGTAAACCGCAGTATATTATCCGAGCAAATGGAAAGGGAACGGAGATGAGGTCGGTTGATACGATGGATTTCGGTAAGGTCGTCAAAGACCAACGACGAATCATGGGGCTCTCACTCTCGGATTTAAGCTCGAAGTTGAAAGTAACAAAAGGTTACTTATCTCGGCTTGAATCAGGAAAGTCCATGCCGTCGGTGGAGATGGTCAAGAAGTTAGCGAGGCTGCTCAAATTGGACTCGACGCAACTTGGCATTCTCGCTGGCTATCTTCCGTCTGATGTGGAAAGCATACTCTACGCAAACCCCGTGACAGCTCCAGCCATTCTTAGAGAAAGGTTCGGAGAATACGCGAAGCAAGCGGAGGACTTGCCCAAGAGGACGATAGAAGATATATCGGCGTTGTCTAAAGTCAAATCCCTGTATGAATTGGCAAACGCTGACTGCTTCAAATGGTTGGAGGAGCGGAGAAGCAACACTGTGCATGCCATTGTCACAGATCCTCCTTACGGACTGAAAGAATACACCGCAAAGGAGAAGGCAAAACTCAGAACGGGTAATGGAGGCGTATGGCGCATCCCACCGAGCCTCGATGGATACGAGCGCAGTCCATTGCCAAGGTTTACAGTGCTAGACCAAGAAGAGAAGGGCGAGTTAAGGAGATTTTTCTTTGAGTGGGCACAGAAAGCGATGAATGTTCTTGTGCCGGGCGGTCACATCTTTATCGCTACAAATCCGCTGCTCTCTCATTTGGTTTATGATGCCATCGAGAAGGCGGGGTTTGAGAAGCGGGGCGAGATCATCCGACTTGTCCAGACTCTTCGTGGTGGCGATAGGCCAAAGAATGCCCACCGTGAGTTCAGTAATGTGACAGTCATGCCCCGTTCTTGTTGGGAACCGTGGGGACTTTTCAGGAAGCCGTGCGATGGGAGGGTTCAGGACAATTTGCGCAAGTGGAAGACTGGTGGGCTTCGTCGCATTTCGAGAGAGCAACCGTTCTGCGACGTTATAAAGAGTTCGCCTACGAGGGCGACCGAAAGAGAAATTGCGCCGCATCCGTCATTGAAGCCCCAGTCATTTATGAGGCAAATTGTTCGGGCGGCATTGCCGCTTGGTGAAGGCGTCATCCTTGATCCATTCATGGGTGCTGGTTCAACCATTGCTGCGGCTTGCTCCCTGGGATATCGAAGCATTGGTGTCGAGTCTGATCCGGAATTCTATCGTATTGCAGTGAGAGCGATCCCGAAGCTTGCCGGCATCCCATCAAATGGGGCCAATGCTTCAGTTGCATACTCGGATGATGTATCTCAGGAAGAACTATTTGCGGTTGGCTAAGACATCGCGATACTTTCCCACGCCAACCCCAGGAACCCGGTAGAGGAAATTGGCTCGGAGTTTCTCTACGCCCGATGTCGTGATGGAAGCGGTCGGGGTTCTTCTGGAAGCCCCTTTCCTTCCAGAGAACGACCAGTCCTTCTTTGTCAATTTAGCACAGAGGATTTCGAGAAATGTAAGCGGAACAGTTTGGTTGTTGTCTTGCATCCCAACCATGTAGCGGAATATAAGCAACCAACTGTCCTCGGGATTGTGCCCTTGCCACCCACCCTTTTGTATTGAAGTCTTAACTTCGATCCCCTCGTCACCTTTCAAGATTAGGTTGGAGTCGTAATAGCCCTTTGGGAGTAAATCCGGGTGTCCTCCAACTTTCAGATTTGCAACTAGGCTGCTCGAAACCCTTGCAATGTTTTTTACAAGCAATTCAGACAGGATTCCAGAGAAAGAATTGCCAAGCAATAGTTCTTCCATTGGACGAAACCCATTGGTCGTGAGGAAATCGTTGAGGCCGTTGAATAGGCGATAAGTCTCTGAAACCGCCTTCGAGACTTCAGCGACTGTGAGATCATACGGAAGTGATGCGTGGTGATTAATGTACGCTGGATCGAGTTGAGTGAGACGTTCCATGGTTTTCCTTGGTACGCTATTTGGAGTTTAGCAAGCAAGATTGGGTTCAAAATAGCAGATTAGGGTAAAAGCCTCAAGGCGCGTGCCGCCATTTTCACATAACGTCCACCAAAAAGAAGTCGTCGCCGACGACCGCTACAAAAGCCGCGAAGCGACCAGACTGCGGACGGCGGCGATGAAGCGAGCACCATGGTATTGAATAACCGAGCGTCTTCTTTTTGGTTGTTATGCGCATGTGCGCCACCTTTCGGAAACCTCTCGAAGTTTGAACCTGGTCGGTCATACTATTCCAGAGGAAGCACTTGAGTAAGTGAGATGGTACCGTGCACGTCCATATTGTGCCCAACAGATGTCATTTTGCTCTCAAGTTGCTTCTTCTTCTCGGCTATGATTCTGGGCAGTTCCTCGGGTTCGCATTCCACTGTTCTTTCAGCAGAACCATCACCAGATTCACTGGAATCCTCATCATCAACAATATGGATATTGAAAATCAAAAGATACTTCTTCTTTGCCAATGTTGACTCCTGATGAATGATTGATTGTCAGTTCTGTGCTACTATTCGGATCCAAGGCTATTCCAGAATAAGTTTTAGGTTCACGTAAACTACTCAACGCGACACGCGTGGATAATGGCAAGTGGCGCATTGCGCATAACGTCTCGCGCAAGAAAGTTCGTCTCGGTTGCCGCTATTAATAATTGCGAAGCATCCAGATTGCGGCAAGCGAGATGAAGCGAGAACCATATATACAAATGACGAGCGTCTTTCTTGCGCGTGTTAGCCGAAGTTGTTCTTGTGTTTGCCAAGTTCATTTTCGAAATAGGAATTGGAGCAGGATAGTACCGATCGCACCGATCGCCGAACCCAACAGCAATAGCAATATCTTGTCTCGGTTCCTTGTGAAGAATCCACCTTCGTGTCTTCTGGTCAACCTAACACCATAATTTACACGAGACACAACGAACGACAACGCAAGAATAACTAACGATATCAAGGCAGCAGTGATGAGTGAATAAGCCAGCACGGGATATCGGATAACGCCTTGGGTCGCAGAGAGAAGAAAGAAGGTGATCAATGCCCAGATCCATGGATCCATGGGTTTATGGTACCATGGCACTCTCCGCGAAACGGCATCCTTCAGCTCGAAAGCAAATGAGCGAAGTTCAGCGGACCCATGTGCGGTCACCCACGCTTTTCCCTTTTCTAGATTAACTGTAACGGAAGCATAAGGTTCTTGCGAGCGCGCGCTAATCGATACGTTCTTTGGTCTGTCGCCCTTCAGTTGATGGAGTTCATCTAGGGAATCGTAAACGGTATCAGGGTCGGATATTTTCGGTTCTAGTGACCGAAGTCGCATCCGGCCAATGAGGTCTTCAAGGTCATCACGAAAGAGCACAATACCTTCAACGGTCTCGAATACATCATTCGACTCAATCTTCTTCATGAGCCTCAACCCTTTTCATACGAAGTTACTGTTAAGCAAGTCTCGGAAGCACACTCAGAACAATTTCGGCTAACGTCCTCAAAACCGAATGCCGCTTTTTCCGTACGTCTTGTATAGAACACGACGCTCATGTCGTTTTTTTGCCTTTTGCCTGCGACCTACTTCCCCAAATCTTTCTCCAGCGTCTTCTCCAACCCATCTCCCCGCAGGCTGTCGCCCATAGCGATAATGATGCCTTGAGGGTTAACTAAGATCGGCTTCGGTATGAATGCGACTTCAAACTCGTTCAAGATATTGCTCTTCGAGCTGCGGCCGATGAAAGTATGAAGCCATGGCATCGGCCATTTGTCCTTCCGAAATGTGGTCACGTCCGCCGGCGATGTGTCAAGCGAAAGACTCAGTATCGTGAAATCCTTGTCGTGAAAATCCTTGTATGCCTTGTCTAAGTTCGGCATCTCCGCCACGCACGGCCCGCACCACGTTGCCCAGAAATCCATGAGGTAGTACTTCCCCTTCAACGTCTCGTTCGTGATGACCTTCGTCGAATCGGCCATCGAGACCACGGAGAAAGCGGGCACGGGCTTTCCTACTTCGATCCTGCTCACCGCCGGGAAACGCTCCGCCACCTCTCTGCCGTATCTCGTATTGGCGTAGTCTCTCGTGAGAATGTTGTAGTACTTCGAAGCGTCCGCTTTGTTCCCTGTCTCCTTTGCGAACATGAAGAGCGAGAAAGCGACACTAGACTTCACCGAGACGCTCGGATTTTCTTCGAGAAGATTTTGCACGTAAGCATTTGCCTCCGCCGCGGGTAACTGTGCAAGGTCAACCGCGACCCGAACGAGGTTCGGTGAAAATTCCCATATCATGGATGCTGGAGAAATGTCCGCAAGCGCCTGCCGTACGATGGTGGTATCGAGGTTGGCTGTCAGGCTTCCGAGGCCTATGTAGTCCAGCACTAAGCCCTGGCGAATTACCGGATTCTTCTCCTCGTCTATCCTTTTCGTAAGAGAAGCCAGCTCGTTCGACCAATTGTACCTGAATTGCCCGGGAGCCTTTCCGGATTTCTTGTACTCCTGGTAGGCTGTCATGATCGCATGCTGATTATTCTGCATTTCTTCATAAATACCGGCAATTCTCGCGGCGACCGATTCAGAATCCGCAAACGTGACTTTGACCGGGTTGTCGAACCTGACGTCGAGACCGATTCTCTCAGGTTTGTCGAGGTAAAGTGCAACTTCGCGGAAATTCTGGTCGGGTCCTGTATATGTAAGCGCCCAAACTCCCGGAGAGCCTATCGTAATATTGTATTTTCCGTCAGGGATCGCATCAACAGTCTTAAGGGTCGAGTCGAGTGATATGGTTCTAAGACTGACTGTCGCCTTCGGAATCGGCTTGCCGTCCGATCCGAGAAGCGTCCCGGTCACGCTCGCCTGGGCGTTTGCAGCCGCAGTACTCGCAGCCAAGAACATGAGAATAAGAATGGTTCGGGACATGGCTACCTCCAATTGTTCCTGTAATCCAAGAGTGCTTTGTTAACAAACCGGGCGGTCGAATTTCAAATTCCGTCCGGATACGCGCAATCTTCTATACCCTATTCTTCGTCATTCGTAAAAAGCATCTCTGCCGGTCATGATGTGCAAGCATCCATTCGGAAATCCCGTTGATGCATAAGTATCTCTCTATTCGAAGAATGTTTCGCGTATTTCGGAGGGAAATATGTTTTGGCTTGGGTTTGTCGCGTAAGGAAGGAGATTATCTGGTATGATGAGAACCGACAGTTGTCTTCCGGTTTCAACTCGAAAGGTTTCCAAAGAAGCACTATGTGCGCTCGAACTTTGCCCAATCTTGTTTCAATGTAGAAGTTGATGATTTGATATGCAAGGAAAGATGAACCGCTGAGGCGCCAGAACGCAGAACAAGAATCCGAAGAAGAGACCAACAGCAGAGGCGTGGAGTCGCAAATTGTAGAAATTACTCCTCGCGCCTTCGCGGTAATCTTATGTCTACCCGCCAGATGCTCAATCCTTTCAGGTTACATTCGATGCCGCATTGCACCCCAATTTCGTATCCGAGAATCTCTCCAGTCCCCACTCCAAAAATGCAATGCCTCCCCTTTGTCGTGATTTTCCGGATTGGTCGCATTAATCGTGATACGATACTCTCCCGCACTCATCTTCACGTCCGGCAAGGTACAATGGATCAGATAGCCCAGCATTGGTCTTCCCTTTGTTCTCTCCAACACTTTCGTGAGCGAGAGGATCATCGATTGTTGTCCGTTCAGGTCGACGGCGATATCTATTGCGGAAAGAGGCGGCGCTATCATCAGCACCCCGGCGTCTGTGGTATCATGCAGACTCTTCAACTTCTGGTGCCGCGATAGGCTCATCGGTTTGAAGTAAACGAAGAATTAATTGGACCCGGAACCCTGCACCGAGAAGGCGTTGACACCATGAATTTCCGGACGACCGTAACATGGATTTATGTCCAGCGAATCTTTGGCGTGTAGGCAAGTTGCCCGGTATTCGAGGCGCGTCTTCCCGTAATCGTTCATTCTAATTGCCGTCAATGCCAGGTAATTTTCCTTCCCAACCACCAGGGAACAGGGGCCGGTGGAGTCCATTATCGCCTGCGCCACCGGCTCAAAGGGGTCGTTCATGACTATAACTCTTGCACTATCGACGACATGATTCCCAAAATCCGTGACGAACCTATAGAGGTACATTGTTTTCTGAGTGCCCTGGCCAAATATGCAGACGCTGGATGCAAGAATCGAATAGAACCGTAGAGCCTTTCGCATGTAGCTTACCTCACGCTGAGATTATCCATGATGGTGAATCAGAATATCTGCAAATAGCGGCTGAGGTCGGCTATAATCAGTCCGGCGTTCGTCAATGCATTTACTCCCGGATGTGAGTCGATTCAGCTTCTACGACTGCACGATCCAATGTGACTCATTTGCATTGAGTGCACACCGCTTCCGACGCACGACTTGCCCCACCGATTTCTTACGTTACAGATCCGGGATGAAAAGTGAATTACCACCGGCAAAGCGGGTGGCTTCTGAAAAGGATATATGTCCAACACAT
>JAKASW010000139.1 GCA_021818875.1 Bacteroidota bacterium | reverse complement strand
CTTGGGGTTTTCTCGTCGCTCGATTTGTTCCTTTTCTACATATTCTGGGAAGCCATGTTGATACCGATGTACTTCATCATCGGCATCTGGGGGCACGAGAGAAGAGTGTACGCGGCAGTCAAGTTTATCATATACACCATGGTCGGCAGCTTGCTGATGCTCGTCGCCATTATCTGGCTCGGCTACTATGCGAGCACACTTCCCGGCGGACACTTCACGACTAACCTGGTGAAACTGTACCAGATTGGACCTACCATTCCCATACAGCTGCAAACGTGGATGTTCCTCGCATTCACGCTCAGCTTTGCAATCAAGGTCCCGATATTTCCGTTTCACACGTGGCTGCCGGATGCCCATACGGAAGCTCCTATGGCCGGGAGTATCCTTCTCGCGGGAGTTTTGCTGAAGATGGGAACGTACGGTTTATTGAGATTTTCCCTTCCGTTGTTTCCGCAGGCAACGTTCAAGTTTCTTCCCTTGATGTCGATCCTTGCCATCATCGGCATTATCTATGGCGCATTTATCTCCATGGTACAGAAAGATTTGAAGAAACTAGTCGCCTACTCCTCTGTGGCACACCTTGGCTTCGTCGTCCTCGGTATTTTTGCGATTACCGTCGAATCGATACAGGGTTCCGTTATCCAGATGGTCAACCATGGACTTACCACGGGGGCACTTTTCCTGCTGGTAGGGATATTGTACGACAAACGGCACACCAGGTTGATAAGCGAATTCGGCGGACTTGCAAGACCGGTTCCAATCCTCGCGACTTTCTTCATGATCGCGATGCTCGGTTCTGTTGGACTGCCTGGTTTGAATGGGTTTGTCGGAGAGTTCCTGATTCTCGTTGGGTCCTTTAAGAGTCAATTCCTGGGGAGTGGTGCGTACGCGATCGTTGCAACGAGCGGAATCATATTCGCTGCGGTATACCTTCTCTGGATGTATCAGCGAGTTTTCTTCAAGACTGTAGACAAACCTGAGAATGAGCACATCAAGGATCTCAACATTCGAGAGATTGCGGTGCTTTCGGTAATCGTAGTGTTTATGGTTTGGATCGGTGTGCACCCGATGACGTTCCTATCGAAAAGTGAGCCCGCCGTCAGGTCTCTCGTCGAAACTCTGACCAGGGCGAAGATCGGTTCCATTACCGCACTGCGGTGACTATTGCTGAGGCGATTCAGAACGATGCTTTGTCGAGTCGCCGAGGTGCCTGGCAATATATGGTAAATGTGGAAAAAGAAGATGTAAGATTTGTGACGCCTGATCATTTCAACGTCACGGGAGATTTCTATTTTAACCTATCTGCAAAAGAAACCCGGCAGCCTTGTGTCGTGTTGGTACACTGCTTCCGTCGGGATAAAGATCAATGGGGGACATTCCCGCATGATCTCGTCGAGCGTGGCTTCAAAGTGTTGGCGTACAACATGAGAGGTCACGGGTCCTCAGACAAGGTCAGGGACATCACATCTCTCCTGTCCGATCCGCATCAGGCACCTTTCGATTTCGACGGCGCCCTCCGATGGCTCGAGAGGCAACCCGGGATAGATTCGCTCCGTGTTGGGGCGGTCGGGACATCAATTGGGGGCGCCGTTGCGTGTGAAGCTAATGCCATTTACGGTGAAAGACTGAAGGCGGCAGTTGCAATTTCTCCTTCGTTGAGAGGAACCTTGGACTTCCTGGGGCATGAGCCGGGAGATCACAGAATGCACTCAGTTCTGTACATTGCGGCCGACGGCGACGGTACACACGCGCACGATGCTGAAGAGCTTGCAAGTAAGCATACCGATGCACCGAAGGACGTTATATTATACCATGATGTCTCCTATCACGGGATTGATCTGTTTGAAAAGGAATCTGAGATCAGGCATCTGGCGGTAGAATGGCTGGAGGACAATCTGAGATGACCCTCAAAACCTCCGAGGAAAGGAACCGTAGCATACATGGTCAGCAATAAAGAGCATGGCAAGTACTGTGGAAGGGAACAGAATGTCTATTGCATTTAATTATAGTGATTTGCTTGCAGTGAGTCCCATCCTTTTTCTGAGTCTCTACGCACTCGTGCTGCTGGTATTGGATGCGGCGGTCAAGAGATCGGGGAATCTGGCACACTGGCTTACTATTTTCGCACTAATTGTAACAGGCTTCCTGACTATCAATACATTCACAGCGTCCCACTATGCATTCAACGGAATGGTGTTTACCGGAACCTTCCCGGCTTTCTTTGAAATTGTTTTCGTCATCAGTGCGATCCTGAGCATACTTCTCTCCAAATCGTACCTTGAAAGATTGCATATAAACCGGGGAGAATATTATTCTCTGCTGGTGTTTGCAACGATCGGCATGATGGTGATGGCGAGTGCGCGTGATCTAATGGTGCTCTTCATCGGACTCGAGCTTATGTCTATGAGCCTCTACGTTCTTGCCGGATATGTTAGACACGATCCGAAATCAAATGAAGCCTCGTTGAAGTATTTCCTCCTCGGAGCATTTGCGACCGGCTTCCTCCTCTACGGAATTTCGTTGGTCTACGGTGCGAGCGGGACGACCAACCTTGCCCAGATTCTCGACAATTTCCCGACTGTTAGCGCAAATCCACTTCTCTGGATCGGTTCGGCTTTGATCTTGATCGGATTAAGTTTCAAAATATCTGCAGTCCCATTCCACATGTGGGTGCCTGACGTTTACGAAGGATCTCCGACAACAGTCGCCGGCTTCATGTCAACAGGGAGCAAGGCAGCAGCATTTTCTGCATTGGTGCTTGTGTTCAGTTACTCAGTTCATCCAAACTGGCAATTGCAGCAAGTGATAGCATACCTGGCAGCTTTGACCATGATCCTCGGTAATCTGATTGCCCTTGTGCAGCAAAACATAAAGCGGATGCTGGCGTACTCAAGTATAGCCCACGCCGGGTACGCACTTGTGGGCATCGCGGCAGCTAATGCTCTTGGCAGAACCGGAGTTTTGTACTACATGTTAGCATACACCTTCATGCAGATCGGTGCCTTTGGTGTCGTTTCTGTTCTCGAGAGGAAGGATGGAAAGTATCTAAGCCTGACCGACTACGAGGGACTTGCCAAGAGTCACCCGGTCATCGCCGCGCTAATGGCGATATTCATGTTTTCGCTCGCCGGCATCCCGCCCTTTGCCGGTTTCTTTGGAAAATATTACCTCTTCGCATCGGCAGTATCTGCGAACCTGACTTGGCTTGCGATCGTCGGGGTCCTGGCTAGTGTAGTGTCGGTTTATTTCTATGTGGGTGTCGTTGTCAATATGTATTTCAAGGAAGAGCCGGATGCAGTCGGAGAGGCAGCACCTTCAGCACCCATGATAATATCAAAAGTCGGTGGGCTGGCACTTGTCATTGCTGCGATTGCGGTGATCGAACTCGGTTTGACTCCCGGCTACATCGTTGCCCTTACATCAAAATTGTTTTAAATGCCGGACCAAAAGACTTAACCACAAATTCCACAAGGGATACTTCACCAAGCACACAGAGAAAATTATTCAGTCGGCAGACTCTCGGTGCTCTCTTCGGGGATCCCTAGTGTCCTTTGCGGTTGAATCTTTTGTTGACATGTTGCCGCTTCATTTTTGAGGCGGCTTTTTTTATCTTGGTTAGGAGATGCTATGGAATATTTGTTGACCTCGGAAGAAATGAGACGTTGTGACCGGAGGGTGATTGCCGGAGGGATGGTCACCGGAGAGTCCCTGATGGATCGGGCGAGTCTTGGCGTTGCCAAAGTCGCAAACTCACTACTTGGTGAAGTCAAAGGGAAACGTATTGCCGTATTCTGCGGAAAGGGGAACAACGGCGGTGACGGTCTCGGGGCGTCCATGTATCTTGGACAAATGGGGGCAAGTGTTAGTGTGTATCTCGTTGGGACTGCGGCCGATATAAAAGGGGACTCAAGAATATTCTATGATAGACTTTTGCGGCAATCCGGAGATTATCCGAGAGTCAAAATTCTGGAATTTGGTGCCAGTGCGGACTCAATCCAGATCAATGATTTTGACCTCCTGATCGATGCAGTTCTGGGAACAGGTTTGTCGGGCGAGCCGACCGGTCCGGCGGAAAATGCCATAGATCTGATGAAAAGGTCGGTCGTTCCTATCCTCGCAGTCGACATCCCCAGCGGATTAAGCGGGGACAACGGGAAAGTCTTTTCCACTTCGACGAAAGCTGTCGCCACGGCCACGATGGCTTATGTTAAACGGGGATTGATTATGAACGAGGGGAATGAAACCACCGGGAGACTCTTCGTGGTAGATATCGGGATGCCCCGAGACCTTGATACACTGCAAACTCTTGATACATTTGTCGTATCTCAATCCGATGTGAGAGACCGCCTTCCGAAAAGATCGAAGGAGACACATAAACAAGCCGTAGGAAAAATCTTTGGCTTAGTGGGGTCGGTCGGTTTAACAGGGGCTGGTGTTCTCGTCGGGCAGGCAGCGATGCGTGCAGGTGCGGGTGCAGTTGTGCTTGGAGTCCCATCCGAGTTGAACGCTATCTTCGAATCGAAGCTGACCGAAGTGATGACTGTTCCACTTCCTCAAACGGGTGACGGTAGCCTTTCGTTGGCAGTTCTCCTGCAGGTACAGAAGAACCTGGAGTGGGCCGATTGTGTCGTCATGGGTCCGGGACTCTCGAGGAACCATGAAACAGCACAATTGGTTTATAAGTTGCTGAGGAGCAACGCCGGGCCTATGGTGGTGGACGCCGATGCGCTGAACGCGATTGCCGAGCTGCCCGATGTTCTCCATGATACGAAGGCAGATATCGTGATGACTCCGCATCATGGAGAGTTTTCACGACTCACAAAACTCTCGGCTTCTGAAGTCGCAGGAGACAGAATCGAGGCGGCGCGGCGATTCGCAAGAGAGTATGGAGTCACACTTGTGCTCAAGGGGTTTCCCACGGTCATCGCTTCAAAAGATGGAAAGGTTTTTGTGAACGTCCATGGAAATCCAGGCATGGCAACGGCCGGGTCAGGCGATGTTCTGACGGGAATCGTTGCCGCTTTGCTCGGTCAGAAACTGAGCCCAATTGATGCGGCGATCACGGGCGTCTACTTGCACAGCATTGCAGGAGATATTGCTCTGGCGTCGAAAGGAATCTATTCGCTAATCGCCAGCGATATTATCGACAACCTGCCCCATGCTTTTGATGAAATCGAAAGAGGAGAAATAATTGAATTTGAAAAAATATCCTGACTTCGTGAGATTTCAACTCCCGGTTCTTGTATGGATGGTTTTGATATTCACGCTTTCTTCTCTTCCCGGCTCCACTTATGCGCCCTATTCTTTTCCGGATGCACATCTCATTGCGCACACTCTGCTTTTCGGAATGTTGTACTACCTTGCCTACCGGGCCTTGAAGTATCAGAGCTTCAGCAGGTTCCTGAGCGAGCTCAGCCTTCTTGTGTCTCTCCTTTTTGTGGCACTCTACGGAGCAAGCGACGAGTACCATCAGTCATTTGTCCCCGGGAGATCGGAGGAGCTGAAGGATTTCCTCGTTGATATAACTTCGGCTTTCGTTGTCCTGTTGGCCATACTTGTTACCGACAGGATGAGGCCCGGCAGGAAAAAGCTTCGGGCAGGGGAGCAAAACTAGCTACTTTGCGCCAATGGTTATTAACTATCAATCAATTGTGACCCAATGATTTGGCAATTGCTGCTGGCAGCCATCTCTGTATTGGTGATTGCATGTTTCTCCGCCGCTGAGACAGCGTTCGTTTCATCGGATAAAGTCTCGGTCGTTGCGGACACCCGGTCGGGCATTCGCCTCGGGGCTCTTCTGTTCTTCTTTCGGAACAGCGAATCATTTTTTGCAGCGGTCGTAATCGCGGGCAACCTCTTCATTACGCTTTTCTCTCTTTTGATGGAATTGGTCTTTCACGAACACATGGGTTTGTCTTTATCGTTGGTCTTGCCTCTGACGACACTCTTGGGATTCATACTTGGTGAGCTCATTCCGAAAAGCGTAGCCCTCGAAAATCCGGACGAGACAACAAAGCTTCTTTTGCCGGTCGTCCATGTGTTTTACAGGGCAGCGAAACCTGTCATAACCTCAACCGCGCGGATATCGGCGTGGGTGGCCGGCCTGATTTCTCATGCCGAATCGAAACCGGCCATCTTTCAGAGAAGAGACATCTACAGATTCCTGGGAGACACCATAGGGGGAGGCTATCTCGATAAGATTGAGTCGGATGTGATTCGCAGGCTTCTATCAAGTGAGGGAATCCCGGTCAAGAACATTGCGGTTCCGAGGACTTCGATAGTAGCGGCCAAGCTGGACACACCTATAGATAAACTGAGAACCATCTTCGAAGAAGCAGGAAAAACTAAAGTCGTGATTTACTCCTCGTCGATTGACAATGTGGTCGGCGTCGTGCATGCAAAATACATCTTTAGAAAAGCTGAGACGGCGCGCGAAATCATGAGTGATGTACTTTTTGTTCCGGAAGGAATGTCCGTGCTGGATCTGCTCGATGAGTTCAGGACAGTGAAGGTATATGTCGCTATATTGATCGATGAGTTCGGAGGGACTTCAGGTCTCGTCACTTCTTCAGACGTCATGGAGCTCTTCCTCGGCGAAGTTGCTGTGAGGTCCGTTGAGGAAAAGATCAAGCGAATCAAAGCAAAACAATTCATCATGAAGGGAACGACTGAGCTTGATGAAATCGAGAAGCAGCTGAGAATAAAGCTTCCGAAGAGTAACGATTACACAACAATAGCCGGTCTAGTCACCTACCGGGTGGGAAGGATTCCTTCCGTCGGCGAGAGCGTGGTTATCGGGCGCGCTTCAGTTAGAATACTGAAGGCTGACGGTAAAAGGATCGATGTCGTAGAGTTCACTTTGGAATGATGCTTTGGAGACATTACCGTCAGATTTTACATTCGCGCTTATGCGGCGTCTAATTCATCACAGGACAATTGAAACTGTAAGTGCAGTAATTGTGTTAACTTACTTGACTTGATGATCGTGATTTACTAAAGAAGGTGGGGATTGGAGCGTCAGAAATATGGCAACCGATGTAAGTGCGCTTCGGCGTTGTGCTAATCTCGATTTTTTTCTTCGTGATGATAACTCATGTCTTACGACTGCGACAGTTGTGGGCTGAACCGTGCAGATGTTGAGGACAGGATCAAAAAATTAAGCAAGGTAAAATAATGAAGACCATCCTTTTGATGCTTGTATCCCTTTGCTTTGTTTCTACCATTTCAGCTCAGGAATTTGGCAAGAACAAGGTTCATTACAAGGATTTCAAATGGAGCTACATCAAATCACAGCATTTCGATGTCTACTATAACAAAGGCGGTTATAAGCTGGCCGAATTCGTTGCCGTGGAAGCTGAGCACGCGTTGTCATCCATTGAAGCAAGCCTCCACTACCACATCTTTAAGCGAATTCAGCTTGCAGTATTTAACTCGGGAAATGACTTTCAACAGAACAATATAATTCCTGAATACATAGGAGAAGGCACCGGTGGTGTGACGACTCTGGACAAGAACAGAATCGTATATCCCTGGCAGGGCGACTTGAGTCTTTTGCGCCATGTTATTCACCATGAGCTGGTGCACGGGACTTTCAACGAGATGTTCTACGGCGGCTCCATTCAGTCTGTAATCGAAAACAACATAACATTTGAGCTCCCATTGTGGTTCAACGAAGGGATGGCGCAGTACCAGTCGCGGGATGATTGGGATGTCCATGCGGATCAGTTCGTTATGGACGCCACGATAAACGGGTACATGCCGCCAATACCTTACTTGAATGGATATCTGGTTTATCCGGGCGGTCAGTCGGTATGGCGTTATATTACCCATACCTATGGCTCTCAGATGATTGGGGAAGTGGTGCACGCTGTACTTGCCACTCACAGCCTTAATGAAGGTTTTGAGCGGTCTATTGGAATGAACCTGGACCAGCTCTCCGACGCGTGGCAAAGATGGAACCGCAAACAGTATTTCCCGGAAGTTGCAGAACGCGAGCCTCTTGTGAAATTTTCACAACGGATGACAAATCACGAGGTGGATGGGTCGAACTACAACACGAGCCCGGTGATCTCTCCCGATGGAAGCAAAATCGCTTTCATAACCGATAAGAGCGGATACTTCGACGTTGTATTGTTCTCCACGATTACGGACAAGAAGATTATGACTCTGGTGAAAGGAGAACGGAGTGCAAACTTTGAACAACTTAAGATCTTGACTCCAGGCATAGCATGGACACCCAACGGCAAATATGTTGCGGTCGTTTCCAAAACGGGAGAGTACGACCAGATCTTCATGATCAACGCCACCACCGGCGCTCACTATCCTCTACCGGATCTCAAATTCGACGGCATTAACGGCATCGACTTTTCCCCAAACGGCAAGTATCTGGCGATGTCCGCCTACAAGCCGCTCCAGTCGGACATCTACGTTTACAACATGGAGACGCATAAAACACGGAACCTGACGAACGATATTTTTTCCGATGAAGACCCTCACTGGTCGGTTAATGGTAAGGATATATACTTTGCCTCCGACAGGGGGGACAGCCTGTACCAGCACGGAAATTCTTTGGCGCTTGCTCATTGGGCTGCCGGGAATCCGTTGGACATTTATTCCATCAATGTCGGGACCGGCAAGATATCACGCATCACGCATACTGATTTCCCAAATGTACCATGGGTTGTTCCCCATGGTGGCGATAACAATTATCCACTCCCAACTCCGGACGGAAAGGGATTGATTTTCCAATCAAATCGAAATGGAATCGCCAATCTGTATTACCATGACTTTGCGACGGGGAAGAGCTGGCCTCTTACAAACTCGCTGTACGGCGTTAATGAACCTTCGGTGTCTGCGGATGGTCAGCGGCTTGCATTTGCCTCATTGAATAATGGCGGCTACGATGTATTTACCATGAATCTCCCGCTGATAAACAAAATCAAAGAGCCATTGAAGCCGACAAAGTATGTCGAGCGCTATTTGAGTAAGGTGCACCGAATTAAGTTTGCTGCCAAATCCGATTCGAGTTCGAGCGATACTTCTGCAGATAGTTCATCTATTAATCAATCAATAGCATCACTATACGGGATCTCGGGGAATGCCGACTTGACTCATTACGTTTTCAACGAGGACTACCAGTTGAGTCTCGCGAAGAAACCGACTGCGCCCATATTTCTGGCGAAGGCAGCAGTCGACTCCGCTGGAGATTATGTTCCTTTTCCATACATAATCAATTTCAAGCCTGACGTTATTACCGGCGGAGCTGGCTTCAGCACTCTATACGGCTTCCAGGGAGCGACCGAGTTGGCATTTAGTGACCAGCTCGGCAATGACGAGATCGATCTTTATACGGATTTCGTAATTGACCTTAGAAACAGCGATTATGCCGTCTCATATCAGAATTACGCTTCCAGGGTGAACTTTGGACTCGGTTTCGTCCACACAGCAAACTTCCTCTACATCTACAACAATGCGTCCGGCAATTATGATTTGGATCGGTTTGAATCCTACATAGGTCAGCTTTCCTTCTCTCGACCTTTCGACCGATTCCATCGTTTGGATTTGAACATGGCATATCTCGGCATAACAGAACAGAACATCTATAACTCCGCAGTTCCTTCGTCAAGTGCAAACGCGATATTACTTTCTCTGGATTATGTTAAGGACAACACGCTCACCGGCTTTTTTGCTCCGACAAACGGGTCTCGCTACCAGCTCACCCTGAGTTATGTTCCGAAAGTTGCACCCAGCTTCGTGGGTTTTCTTACGGGTCAATTCGATTACCGGACCTATCTTCCCTTCCTCGATGAAAATGTTTTTGCTTTTCGGGTGAGTGGCGCTTCGAGTGTCGGCCCAAACCCTCAGAAGTTTTTCATGGGTGGGGTAAGCAGTTGGATCAACAGGTCCTATGTCTATCAGACTATCCCGATAACCAGCGTGGCAGACTACGCGTTTCTGACACCCGTTTTTCCTTTGCGCGGCTTCAACTACGATGCTCAGTTAGGCACGAACTATTACTTGGTGAATGCCGAGGTCAGGTTCCCGCTCGTTCAATACTTCGTTCCCGGCTTGCTCCCGATACTTCTCTCAAACATCGAGGGCGTATTGTTTGTGGATGCCGGCAGCGCATTCGACTCGTTCTCATCGTATAAGCCGTTCATGAGGGATGCGGCGGGCGGCACGGTGACTCAGGATCTGCTGATAGGATCGGGGTTTGGAGCGAGAGTGCCCTTTTTGTATTTCATACTGAGATTTGATTATGGTTGGCAGTATAACATCGAGGGTTTTCATAGTCCGATATTCTATTTCTCACTCGGAGGAGATTTCTGAGAACTAAAGCGGCGTTTTTGGTATGTCTGTTTCTGTCAAGCGCCGCATATCCTCAATCACTCTTCCTGGACGGGGAATATATCCTCGGAAACAAAGCGGCGGGTATGTCGGCGTACGTGGCCGACCCTGACTTCGCACACTCAGTTCTGCTTAATCCGGCTAATTTGGTCCATGCGGCAAACACATATCTTGGAGCAGATTACGAATACTTTCAACGGGGGGTCGGAGAGTTGTTTCTACCCGATGCTCAACCCGGTTCGTTAGCCAACGGCAACTTAACATCATGGAATTTCTCTTTGACCGCACCAGTGGGGGCTGTCGGCGTCGGTGCTGCTTTTGATGGCTTTGAACTCGGCGGTTGGAGGACGACTGTTTCTGCGCTTGGAGTGGGGGTGCAACTACCATTTGGTTTTTCGGGCGGGCTTACCGGCAA
>JAKASW010000138.1 GCA_021818875.1 Bacteroidota bacterium | reverse complement strand
CTTCAGTGCATCGAACTATTATACCTTCTTGCTCCTGCCAAAAGGACTACGGGTCGAGACGATACGGAATAATATTCCTTCATTCCTGACGAAGATCTTCGGTGAGTACAACACCGACTCCGGCAAGTTGTTGCTGCAGCCGTTAAGCGATGTCCACTTCAACAGGGCTTACCTCTTCGATTTCCTGAACAAAGGCGACATACAATATGACTACATACTTTCAGGGATAGCGCTCTTCATCGTTCTGATCGCATGCGTCAACTTTATAAATATCTCCACGGCTCGCTCGGCCACTCGCGCAAAAGAAATTGGGATGCGAAAGGTGCTCGGGTCGAACCGGTCAAGGTTAGTGTTGCAGTTCATATTGGAATTCGCGGCGTTGGCTCTTATCTCCCTCGTTCTTGCAATCGTATTAGTTGAACTGTTCTTACCGAGTTTTGATTCGCTGACCAGAGCACATCTGTCCTCCAGCCTTCTCGGTGATCCTAAAACACTTCTCTTCTTTGTCGGCATCTGGATATTAGTGGTCATCTCGGCGTGTGCATACCCGTCGTTCCATCTTTCATATTTTCAGCCTGCGGCGGTTATGAAAGGTTCGGTGAAGTCAGGTAACAAAGGGAGTCTAACCCGAAAATCTCTCATCGTATTCCAGTTTGCCATCTCGGTATTTCTTATTGCTGTCACCATGGTCATGTGGTCACAGTATTCTTTTCTCAAATCGCACAAGCTCGGCTTTAGTCCGAACCAGATCATTTGCCTGGGATCCAACCCGGAGTTAAACAGAACCTACTACGCTTTCAAATCGCAACTCTTGCAACGACCGGAAATACTTTCCGTTGCGAGGGGAAACTGGGTACCGGGCGGTCCACAGGACATCGAAGGCTACTCGTGGACAGGCAAAACAGGGGAGCATTCGGGAAGTTTCTACACATTGATTACCGATCCTGATTACGCGAAGGTGTTGGGACTCAAGTTTGTCGCCGGAAGAAATTTCTCATGGCAAATGCCATCCGATTGGAGCGAGAGTTTTATTCTCAACGAGACGGCTGCCAAAATGATGGGGTGGACGCCAGAGAGTGCTATCGGCCAGACAATCAAGACCTCATATCATCCAGTAGGACACGTCATCGGAGTGGTAAAGGATTTCAACTTCAAATCTCTGCGGCAGAAGATAGAGCCGGTTGTCATGTTAATGGATTCTTCGGTGAACTACTACAATACGATCGCAATGAAAATCTCATCCCATGGTATCCCTGGTACGATTGGTTACATTAGGTCAACGTGGAAACAGTTCTCGCCTGATCTTCCTTTTGATTACCGATTCCTCGACCAGAGTTTCGGAGAACTCTACCAGTCCGAGCAGAGACTCGGCGAAATATTCGGATCATTCTCTATCCTCTCGATTTTGATAGCATGTCTCGGTCTATTTGGCCTTGCATCTTATGCCGTTCAGGAACGGACGAAGGAAATGGGAATCAGAAAAGTCGTCGGAGCGTCCGCGACGCAAATCGTGAGACTAGTAATAGGGGACTTTCTGAAATTCGTGGTGATTGCAAATGTAATTGCGTGGCCTCTGGCTTATTATGCTATGGAGAGGTGGCTGCAGAATTTCGCGTACAGGATTGATGTCGGAGTATGGATATTCGTGATGGCGGGTTCCCTCGCGCTGATGATTGCATTGGTAACAGTAAGCTCACAGGCGATCAGGGCCGCGACGGCGAACCCGGTCGAATCTTTAAGATACGAGTGATATTGAAGATGACGTGGCGAACCGGTGAACGGGCGAACTGGCGAATGGGAGAACGGAACAAGGAACATGGAACAGGGAAAATGGATCCCGTCCTCCGTTCTGCGTGTTCCGTGTTCCCCTTGAAAAGGATCGTACCATGCTAAAGAACTATCTCAAGATCGCTTTCCGAAACATCCTGCGGAACAAGACATATTCATTCTTGAACATCGCCGGTCTCGCCATCGGCATGGCGGCGTGCATACTGATCCTGCTATGGGTGACGAATGAGCTGAGCTACAACAAGTTCAATAAAAACCTCGACCGCATTTTTGTCGTCCCACAGACCCAGCACTATCAGACGATAGGCGACTTTACTGTTGAACCTACGCCGATGCCGCTGGCACAGGCGCTCAAAGCAGATTATCCGGAAGTCGAATATTCAACGCGATATGAGCATTACTTCGGCAAGCAGGTGCTTGGACATGATAATAGGTTTTTCAACGAAGAAATAAATTTTGCGGACTCGTCATTCTTCAAGATTTTCACTTTCCGATTCATAGCTGGCGATCCCAACACAGCATTAGTTACTCCAAACTCAATTGTCATTACAAAAGAAACGGCTGCAAAATTCTTCGGTGATGAGAACCCCATCGGGAAAGAATTGATAATGAATGGCAAGGTTGACTTGAAAGTCACTGCCGTTGTGGAGAATGTTCCGAAGAATTCCGACCTGCATTTCGATGGAATTGTGCCGACCGATGTTTTGAAGATTTATTACGGGTTCGATATGTCAAGGTGGAACACGAACAACATAACCACGTATGTGCTTCTTCGACACCCCAGCCAGGCTGGCGAACTTTCAAGCAAGATTTCCGGACTTTTGAAGAGGATGGAAAACAACAATGATCCGACCACAGGCAAGTTGTTCCTTTTCCCGTTCAAGGACTATCATCTCTATACATTTACCCGGAAAGGCGGTAGGATTGATGATGTAATTCTCTTTTCTATTGTTGCCTTCTTCATCCTTGTGATCGCGTGCATCAATTTCGTCAACATGGCGACTGCGCGCTCTGCAAGGCGTGCAACGGAAGTTGGGGTCAAGAAAGTAATAGGTGCTACGCGATTCCAGATCGGCAAACAATTCCTTGGTGAATCGATTCTTCTGACACTGATTTCCCTCGGGATCGGCCTGGTGATTGTCGAATTGATGATACCTTACTTCAACACTATGGCGGGTAGCTTTCTCAAATTGGGCGAAATGGATCTCGCATCAGTAGTCTCCATTCTTTTTGTAACGCTTCTAACTGGAATTCTTGCGGGGATATATCCATCGATTTATCTCTCATCTTTGAGGCCTGCGTTAGTCCTCAGAACTAAGACATCGACGACTTCCGGAAAATTCTCATTAAGGCGTGTATTAGTCGTCTTGCAGTTCTCCATTTCCATCGGACTCATTATCAGCACGTCAGTCGTTTATCTTCAGATGAAATATGTTTTCAACAAGAATATCGGGGTCAATACCAAGAACGTGGTGTATTTCGACACGACCCCCGTGATTCAGAATGAAGTCAGCCGTCTGGAGAATGAGCTGAATGCGAATCCGAATATCCTCAGTTCATCAGTCTCGGAAGGCCTTCCGATCATGATCGGTAGTAATGGCGGAGGTTGGAGCTGGGAGGGGATGCCGGCAAATGAGACTGCGCTTATTTCGGTTACTTCTGGAGATTACGACTATCTGAAAACGTTTGGCATCAGACTGGTGGCCGGAAGATTTTTTTCGAGAGAGCACCCCGCGGACGATTCAGAATCGGTTGTAATCAATGAGAGCTTTGCAAAACTAATTGGCAAGAAATCCATTGTCGGGATGCAGTTGAACGCTGGCAACACGCCCTACAGAGTAATCGGGGTCGTCAAAGATTTCAACTTTCTCTCCCTTAGGCAGCGGATTGGTCCCCTCGCGATATTTTACACGGCCGAAGGAAATTTGATGAGTGTAAAGATAAACGGCGACGATCTCCCTTCAACGCTCAGCTTCATCGACAATACCTGCAAGAGCATCGATCCGGGCTTCGTCTTCGATTATCACTTCCTTGACAAGACATTTGGAGAAATGTACATGGCGCAACAGAGGCTGGAGAATATTTTCGAGGCTTTTGCGGCCTTGGCGATAATCATCGCATGTCTCGGCTTATACGGTCTCTCCTCATTTGCGGCGGAAGCACGAACAAAAGAAGTCGGAGTCAGGAAAGTACTTGGAGCTTCAGTTTCGGGAATCACGTTTTTGCTTTCACGAGAACTGGTTACCCTTGTTCTCATCGGCAACATTGTCGCGTGGCCTGCGGCATACTACTTCATGAACAGGTGGCTGCAGACATTCGCATATCGGATTAACATGACCGTGTGGATGTTCCTCTTTGCTACATTCGCGGCGCTGGTTATCGCACTTGTTACGACAGGCTACCAGGCAATTAAGGCGGCGACGGCGAATCCGGTACGGGCGCTGAGGTATGAATAGGCTGATCGATGAGACGGCGAATCGGAGAATCGGTGAAACGGTAAGCAGGAGAAATGGAGACCGGAACAGGGAACAGGGAACACGGATCCCGTTCTCCGTGCTCCGTGTTCCCCTTGAAAAGGAGTGTACCATGATTAAGAACTATCTTAAAATCGCCATCAGGAACCTTCTGCGGAAAAAAGGATATACCCTGATAAACATCTTTGGCCTTGCCATAGGAATCGGCTGTGCTGTGTTCACCCTTCTGTACGTCCGGTACCAGCTGAGCTACGACAGGTATAACACGAAGGCCTACAGGATTTATCGGGTCGTAAACCACATGGATCTCAACGGTCTCTCTCCAGTTCACATAGACTTTTGTTCGACGCCGCCTCCGCTTGCACCTTTCTTGAAGAACAATTACCCGGAAGTCGAAAATGCAGTCAGGTTGCTGACTGCCTTGCACGCGGCCACAATTCGATACGGTGATAAAAGCATCTATGACAATTCGGTCTTTTACGCCGACTCGACATTCTTCGACATTTTTACCTTCCATTTCTTCTCCGGTGATTCGAAGACTGCGCTGGATGAGCCAAACTCGGTCGTTCTCACAAAATCGATGGCTGACAAATTGTTCGGCGATGTCAACCCGGTTGGCAGAGTCATCTCATTCAATAATCAGGGAGATTACAGGATAACCGGTGTAGTCAACGATGTTCCGCACAACTCCCATTTCCATTTTGATCTACTTGTTTCACTCAACACGCTTGCTTCCAGGTTCAAGAATTGGGGATGGGGAATGAATCCTGTTTACACTTATGTTCTCCTCAGGAAAGGGGCGGATGCAAAGAAGTTCGGGTCAGAAATTTCAAATTTGTATTACAAGAACACCGGCGACAATACGGTTACGTATACCTACACTCTCCAGCCTCTTACCAGCGTACACCTGTACTCACACCGTCAGTTTGAAATAGAACCGAATGGTGACCCGGCATACGTTTTTGTCATGCCGATCATCGCGCTTCTCGTCCTTCTCATCGCCTGCTTCAATTACATCAACCTGACGACTGCGCGATATACAACCCGTGCAAAGGAGGTCGCCGTCCGAAGGGTAACGGGTGCCAAGCCGCGGGAGATAGTGGTCGAGTTTTTGACCGAATCGACCGTCCTCGCGCTTGTCGCCTTCTTGCTTGCGGTTTCCGCGATCGAGCTGCTCCTGCCCGCCATCAACAGACTTACCGGCAGTTATCTGAGCCTCAGCATCTTTAGCAGTCCATGGCAGTGGACTGAATTGCTGGGATTGGTCGTCCTGACAGGCGTGGTGGCTGGAGCTTATCCTGGAATTTTCTATTCGCGTTTCAGTCCATCGCTCATCTTGAGAAAAAGTACAAAAGTCGGCGGAACTAGCATCTCGTTGAGAAAAGTGCTTATTGTCTTCCAGTTCGCAATTTCGGCTGCGCTCATAATCTCAGCAATCGTCATAAGTAATCAGATGAGTTATGTCAGGCAGAAAAACATCGGCTATAACAGAGAAGGCGTAATTGTCATTCCGCTGAGAAACAACGCCACGCTGAGTTCCGTCGAATCATTCAGGAACAGATTGCTGGAGAACTCAGACATTTTGGA
The DNA here is from genome assembly GCA_021818875.1 of Bacteroidota bacterium. Taxonomy (GTDB): domain Bacteria; phylum Bacteroidota; class Ignavibacteria; order Kryptoniales; family JAKASW01; genus JAKASW01. Next base: position 4,978 of record JAKASW010000138.1, on the reverse strand, counting down.
CGCTGCGCTCTCCTCAACTTTGCCGACCAAATTTTTCGATTCGCAGGAAATCCTGCCGCAGGGGTATCCGCCTAACTCGTTATGGTCGGCAAACTACATGTTTGTCGGATACAGCTTCCTGTCGACGATGAAGATGCAGATGGCAGAGGGGCGATGGTTCTCTGCAAAGTTTGCGACAGACTCGAATGCCTACGTTATCAACCAGGCTGCTGCGAGAAAACTCGGCTGGCCTTCGCCAATAGGCAGGACACTGAACATGGATGATATCACCGGACCCGTGATCGGAGTGGTAAAGGATTTCAACTTCGCTTCTCTACACGAGGAGGTCGAGCCGCTTGTAATGACTCCGGTGAGATATCGAGGCGAAGCTGGATTCCTGTCGGTGAGGATACGCAGTACAGACGTCGCCAATACAATCTCATTCCTCGCGAATTCCTGGAAGCAAGCTTTTCCCGGTTGGGCATTCAACTATTCGTTTCTTGATAACGACTTCCAGAATTTGTATGTCTCTGATCAAAGGTTCGCTACAATCTCCAGTTTGTCTTCAGTGCTTGCAATTCTGGTGGCGTGTCTCGGATTGCTGGGTCTCATCTCATTGATCGCACAACAACGAACCAAAGAGGTGGGAGTTCGAAAGGTTCTCGGAGCGTCCACGATAAATATCATCTGGACACTGACGAAAGATTTTTTAATCCTTGCGGTGGTGGCGAATTTTGTTGCCTGGCCTGTTGCATACTTTGCGCTTCAAGAATGGCTGCAGAGCTTCGCTTACAGAATCATTCCGAGTGTATGGACTTTTGTTCTTGCCGGACTGATCGTACTCGTAATCTCACTGATGACAGTTGGATATCAGGCGGTGAAGGCAGCGACGGCAAACCCGGTCGAGTCTTTAAGGTATGAGTAATATGAGAGATGAACCGGGGAATCTCCGCCGAAGGCGGATGCGCATCTGGCGCAGGAGAATGGCTGAACCGGAGAGCGGAGAAACGGAGAACGGTCGACGACTCCCTACGGGTCTACGTCCTTGTGGGATCGTGGACGACTCGTCGAGAATATGGCACAGGGAGAAATGATTGACCTGACGATCCACAGTAGGATGAACGACAACTATAGCCTGCTTTTTCGAACGCGGGTTCTTTGATAATCGATTATGACGATATTTCCTCTGATTTCATCTTCGCCTAAAGATTTTATCGCATTGAGGAATGTCGCTGTTCCACTTTCAATCTTGAGTCTGGAAAGTCTTGCGACAATTATGCCTTCATGTTCACCCGGAGGATAAAGAAGTATGTTTGTGAAATCCTTGTCCATTGTTACTAATATGCGCTTGGTATCTTGTGCCAAGGAGAAAATCTCAGAATCGGGAAGTGTCCCGAGCCCTTGCTCTTTAATGTCATATACATCATGTCCCATTTGTCGTAGACCGTGTACCATTGGAGCAAAGATGTTGGCATCAGCTAGAAAATTCATCAGGCGGCATCAGAATTCAGGACCACCTCTTCGGCGGCTATCCTGGCTGCATACTGGATACATGCGAGGATGTCGCTTTCTTCTATCTGAGGATAAGCACCTAGGATATTCTGTTGAGTCTCGCCTGCGGCAAGAAGGTCCAGAACGATGTGCACGGGAATCCTCGTGCCTTCGAGATGGGCTTTCCCGTGCAGTATTCTTGGATCAGAAATGATGCGTTTCATTCTTAGAACCTCGAAGATTTTTGTCGTTACCAACTCGGCTATGATGCAATTTAGCAGTCAAAGCCAGGGAAGTCAACCAATCAAAGGACACGGGAAACAGGAGAAAGGAAAAGAGCCGATGAAGAAGATTTTCTTCCTGTCTTTCCCAAAGGGGTCCTTCGGACTGTCTCCTAAAAATAGATGGAGTTGAATTATGCTAAAGAATTACTTCAAGATCGCTTTCCGAAACATCCTTCGGAACAAAGTTCACTCGTTCATCAGCATTGCCGGACTTGCCGTCGGCATTGCTGCGTGCATCCTAATCGGTTTGTATGTCATCAACGAAGAGAGCTACGACACCTTTAACAAGAAAGCCGACAGGATCGTCCGTGCCACGATGATATACAGTTTCAACGGTGTGAAAAATGAGACTGCGGCCACCGGCACAAAGCTCCTCCCTGCATTCGAAAGGAATTTTCCGGAAGTGGAGAGCGGAGTCCGAATGTACGACACTGAGGCGATCGTGAAATATCAAGACCAGGTTTTCAATGAGCCGCACTTCGCGTATGCTGACTCGACATTCTTCAGGATGTTCTCATTCAAATTAATCCAGGGCAATCCAGCTCAGGCACTTGCGAGGCCTTTCGCCGTAATCCTGACCGAGGCTACTGCGAGGAAATATTTCGGAGACGAGGACCCTATTGGCAAAGTCATTCGGGTAGATACGCGAATCAATCTCACGGTAAGCTGGAATGATTACACAGTAACAGGAGTGATGCAGGACTGTCCTTCGAATTCGCAAATCCAATTCGATTTCCTTGCCTCATTCTGTTCGCTCCCGGTCGCGAAGCCCGGAGATGAACAGTGGTGGGAGGCGAACTACTTCACGTACCTTCTTTTGAGGACTCCTCAGTCGATTAAGACACTTCAGACAAAGATACCGGCTTACATGAAAACTCAGGCCAAGGAGAATGGTTTGACAGGCAACGATTACATGACATTTCATTTGCAGCCGTTGCTGCGCGTCCATCTCTACCCGAGAGCTGAAGGCGGTTTCGAGCCGCCCGGCGATTATCGATATGTCGTCCTGTTCTCTCTGGTCGCGCTGCTGATTCTCGGGATAGCTTGTGCGAACTACATTAATCTCACCACTGCAAAAGCATCAGAGCGGGCGAAGGAAGTTGGAATCCGAAAAACAGTGGGCGCGCTTCGCAGACAGTTGGCTTATCAGTTTATGGGAGAATCGTTCATTGTGGTCATGTTAGCACTTGTTTTTGGACTCATGCTTGCTGAGCTGCTTCTCCCGACGTTCAATTCCTTGTCAGGGAAACAGCTTCAATTCTCCGCCTCGTTGCTGCCTGGGATCGCTGCTGTACTTGTTATGATAATACTGGCTATCGGCCTCTTAGGCGGCGGATATCCTGCGCTTGTGTTGTCGAGATTCCAGCCGATAAGAGTGCTCAAGGGAAATTTCAAAACCAGCGCATCCGGTCTCGGACTTCGGAGGACTCTTATCGTGGCTCAGTTCGTGATTTCAGTGGGACTGATCATTACCACATTGATGATTCATGATCAGATGGACTACATCCTGAACAGGAACCTGGGGTTCGACAAGAACCACATAGTAGTACTGCCTGTCGATGAGACCATGATGGCCAAAGTCGGTGCGCTGAAGAGCGAGTTTCTGAACAATTCCAACATCACGGGAGTCACCTTCGCAACTCGAACCCCCATCTCTATCAATAGTGGAGGTAATGTGTTGTATGACAACAGGAAGATTATGGTTAATCAACTTGGAATTGATCCGGATTTCGTGAAGACGCTAAGGGTAGAACTCCTTGCAGGCAGCAACTTCACTGCCGCAGATACATTCAGTTTTACGTCGGCAGTTCCCAGCACGGGTGTGCCTATCATGGTGAACCAGACTGCTTTGAACAAGATGAATCTATCGGTGGACGACGCAATAGGGAAGAGGGTCGTGTGGAATGGACGGAACTGCAGGATCAAAGGAGTAGTCAGAGATTTCCACTTCAGCTCAATGCGTGAACTCATCAATCCGCTTGTACTTTTCCCCCAAGGATACCTCAATGAGATGATGGTTCGACTTTCAGGGGCTGAGTTGAGGCAGACAATTGATTACATGAAAGCTAAGTGGGAAGCGATACTTCCTAATCACCCGTTCCAGCTGACTTTTCTCAACGATGATTTCAATAAGCTGTACACTTCCGAAACGAGGACGGAACAAATCTTCTCGGTATTTGCGGCACTCGCTGTCGGACTTGCCTGTCTGGGACTCTTCGGGCTTGTCGCGTTCAGCGTTGAACAGCGCACGAAAGAAATAGGTATAAGAAAGACCCTTGGTGCCCGACCCACTGACATCGTGACACTTTTCTCGAGGGATTACATCGCTCTAATCCTCGTGTCAAACATTATTGCGATGCCTATTGCCTGGTACGTCGGTCATAGGTGGCTCGAAGGTTTCGCTTACAGGACAGGCATCAGTCCGTGGATATTTGTTATGACGGTGCTCGGAACGTTTGCCCTCGTGATGGCGACGATCGGGATACAAGCAGTGAAAGCCGGAACGGCAAATCCGGTTGAAGCGCTACGGTATGAGTAGCGACGAAATCCCGCCCTTAGCGGGATCGAAAGCCTCCGCTATGAATATGCTCGCATGGTACATGGAGCATGGGGCAGAGCTCACTATGCACCATGCGCTATATTCTCACCGCCCGTCAAAATGTGCTCCGATAATTGCGGCGACAGGTTTGAGCTTCTTCGTGATTGGATCAGGCTCAACACTGAAACCTTCTAATGCCATGGCACCGAGGAGATACAACGATTCTTTTGAGCCGAACATCACGAGCGAGGGGAGAGTCTCGTTCAAATCCATTAGTGTGAGAAGCGCCGAACCGAGAAGTCTGCGTTCATGCAGCCCATTGGCAAGTATGACCTCTTTGGTCTGCAAAGGCTCAATGCCGATTTCCTGCAACCGGTCTTCCGGAATGAACGTGTATGTCGAACCTGTGTCCACCCAGAATTCCTCCTCGAAGGATCTCTTCGGGTCGAATTGGTTCGCAATTCTCACCTTAACCTTGAACATGCCCATTTTCGTTACTTCCATCCTTTCCTCTCCAAGGCAATTTACCGTTAAACGAAAGGGAAATCAACCAATGGACGGAGGGTATCGTACGGGGCCGCGCTGCATGCAATGCGATTTGCAATGAAAGACCTGGAGTAAGTGATGCTTAAGAGCTATTTCAAATCCGCATTTAGAAACATGATGAGGCGAAAACTCCTTTCTG
>JAKASW010000137.1 GCA_021818875.1 Bacteroidota bacterium | reverse complement strand
ACTATGTTGCCGAGCCTTCGGTCAGAGACATACATTTTCTCAAAAGTCTTGTCAAGGAAGTGATAATCAAAAACAAAACCGGGATCTATGTCTTTGCAGGTCTTGTCGATAAAATTCATTGTGCCACTGAGGTCCTTATTACTCACCTTCAGGCAAACGTATTGAGACTGAGGACTATAGAATATCGCCAGAGGACCTATCTTCCTGTGCAAGTCGTAAAAATTGAAATCCTTGACCACGCCAATCACTGTATATGAATTGCCGAACCACCGTAGTGGCATGCCGACGGGTGATTTGTTGCCGATCAAATTGGCGAAGCTTTGATTGATGACAACCCCAGTTGAATCGTCGCCCGGATGTTCCTTCGAGAAGAACCTTCCTGAACTGAGGGTCATATCAAAAGTCTTAATGTAACCGTAATCGGCATACGTGATAGAGACGAGTGCAGTTTGATCAGCAGGCATCCCCTCCCAACTCCATCCACCTCCGTTGCTGTAGATAGCTATCGGCGGATGCTGGGTTGAGGTTACATCGAGAACACCCGGCTCCGATTTCAATTCGTTTTCAAGACGATCTATTTCATTGTCAAGTTTCTGGGTCGCAGGAAAATATACAACGTTTGTCAGCTTCATCCCGAGATTCTTATTGTGGATGTATTTCAGCTGGAAGTACACCACGGAAGTTCCGATTATCAATGCGATGGAAATTGCAAACTGTGCCACGACCAGTATTCTCCGCAAAGAGAATCTTCCCGGTGCGTCCGACCCCGTTTTCTTTAGTGTTGACGCAGGCATGAAGGACGACAGTATAACGGAAGGATAAATGCCGGCGAGAACCCCTGTCACAACCGTGACACCGACAATCAGAAGAACGGACATCAAATTAATCTGACTTAGTCTCAGGGATTTGTCGGTCAATTCATCGAAGTAAGGGAGGAATGCCTCTACAAGCACCAGCGATACGAGGAGAGAGATCATTGTTACTATTATCGACTCACCGAAAAACTGCTTTGCGATCTGGAACCGCGTGGCACCGACAACCTTTTTGATCCCGACTTCCGTCGCCCTCCGGGTGGAACGCGCAGTCGCCAAGTTCATGAAGTTTATGGATGCTATGATCAGAATGAAAAGAGCCACGATAGAAAAGATGATTACGTCATCGATTCTTCCGCCCTTCCCGGTGAAGGAATATAGGTGGAAGTCTCTGAATGGAAAGAGGAACAATTTCCCGGCGGTCGGGCTATTACTCACTCGTTTCAGGATACCCGAAATTTTCCGGGAGACTTCCTTTGCATCTGCGGAGTGCTTCAGCAAAACATAAGTGGCTATCATATTGCTGCCCCACTGAGTAACGTTGATGCCATAGTACTTCATCACTTCAGTCGGGACCAACCCGTCGAATTGCAGATCGGAATTCTCCGGGACGTCGGCTATTACGCCCGTCACCCTGAGGTCCACTGTGTCATCCATTTGCAACGACTTTCCTACGGGATCTTCATTGCCGAAAAATTTAGTCGCGGTTTCTTTTGTCAGAACAATCGAATTGGGATCAGTCAGAGCACTCCTGGCATCGCCTTCGAGAAAATGGAATGAAAAAAACTTGAAGAACGAGGAGTCTGCGAAGTTTATTTGCTCATCGAAATTGACATCGTTGTGCGAAAGGACTCTTTTTCCAAGCCATGGCTCGTACCTCGTGGCCCATTCGACTTGCGGGTAATCATCCTTGAGCCTCTGTGCGAGCGGCATCGGCGTCGGTTGTACCGTGAAGTCACCGATCGTCTGATAATGCTGGGTCTGCGGTACAAGGAAGATCCTATCGAGTCGCTTGTTGAACTTGTTATAACTGACTTCGTTCGTCACCCACAGCAGTATCAGAATACTTGCAGCCATTCCAAGGGCAAGGCCGCCAATATTCAGGAATGAATAGAGTTTGTTACGGAGAAGATTTCTCAGAGCGATCTTCAGGTAATTCTTAATCATAGCCCACTCCAACTTAGTCTAGAGCTATTCGACCCAAATGGTAATAAACGGTCTAACCTTGCAGAGTGTCGACAGACAATCTCAGATAAAACACGGCCCCTGCCGCATCCTGCACTTGGAACCTGCCTGAAGTAAGGTCGGGTAAACAGCGCTGCCAAGCTTCCCGGAAACGATCATCCTCTTCTGCGCCGTATCAAGTGCGGAAGTATCTTAATCTAACCTGAATTTCCTTTAGGATCAACCGAAAACGGGCATCTACGCGCGGTGCGCATTGACACATATAGAAGGTAACTATGGCGGAGCCGTAAGGAAGTCGTTGCCCCACGGGGTCGTAGACCTCATAATTTAGGTAACCGAAATAGGAGGGTACTGGATTATGGGAAAACAGAGTAAGCGGGAGTACTTGGTAGCAATAGTGAAGCGATACAGACTTGCGACCAAGAAAGAGAAACGGGAAATATTGGATGAATTCTGTACAGTTTGTGAGTACAACCGGAAGTATGCGATCCGACTTCTCAGGCGTGGAGAGATGGCTGTGGAGAATGGGAAGGGAAAACCGGTCGGACGACGAAAGAAATATGACGTTCCAATCATACTCGAAGTTTTTAAAAGGGAAGTGGACCGGTGCTGCAGGCAATGTCAATCACGTTTTGATTTGTCTCCACAAGCGATTGGACTACTTTGTGGATAACTTCTCCACTTCTTTGGACTGTCAACCTATTTCAGAACAAGACATCCGGCTCCCTCACTCCCCGTTTACCCCTTCGGCACATAATCGAAGAACCGCTCCGTCGTCTTGCCGCAGGTCCACTCGGCACGCAGAGTTGTCTTTCTCTCAACTTTTCGCAGGGCAGACAGTAAATCCCTGTTCAGGTCGCGCGCGGTTTCGCCTTCCAGCATTGCGCTGACTTTGAATCCACCTTCTATTCGTGATACCCCTTCTCTCCCGACCCGCTTCTTCAAAATGGTTTCAACTTTGTCTGGACTTGCAGTACCGATCGTAGCAACGAGTGAAAACCTTTTCTTAGCCACGCTCGCCTCCTTGTTGCATAACGTTACCATATTTGTGCAATAGAAGCAAAAGCTCCTGGTTCCAGTGACCAAATGCCAAACAACTGCCAAGTATCAGATCGAGAAGGACAAAAGGACCGACCTCAGTAGTTGCTTTCGAATTTGCCAATTGGAGTTTGGAAATTGTTTGGGACTCCTATGTTGGTGCCCGGACATTACCACCATCCGATCTCAGGTAAGCCTAGAGGCCAGGCCGAGAACCCCTCCGGAAACCACAAAGACTCAAAGAAAAATATTTGGTATTGGTGTCGTTGTACAACACTTAGTGCCCCTGCCTGCGGCAGGCACGTTGGTGACTTGTCACGAAGTGATGCCTTTGGCAGTGGTTACATTTTTCGGCTTGACTTCTAGTCATTGTGTCCCATCATGGCAGTCGGTGCACATCGCACCCTGCCAGGCGTCGTCGATGCCTGCAGGTGGATGTTTAAACGGGACTCCTGCAAGAGTGACGCCCGTCTCCGGCCCGGTTCCTTGCCACAAGATCTGGTGGCAGGTCTGGCAATCATTCGGAATCACGTCTCCGTTAGATGCCTTGTGGTTTCCGTCGTGACATCTGAAGCACCCCCGATAGTCCATGTGACCGATGTCGTTCGCATACGCGCGCCAATCTACGTGCATGTATGGAAAGAAATTCTCCGAGTAAATTGTGCGCAATGCTGATATGGCGCTGTCGATCCTGGACCTGTCTTCGGTCGCGATTTGAGGATACTTTGTTTCGTAAAACGACCTGACTGCGATTCCGATGCTATCGAGTGCGTCGCGTGCGTTCAAGTACTTCGGAATCAGAGCATTGACGGCAGTTTGCTTTATCCACGGCAGTGACGGGCTGATAAGGCCGCTTGCCATGTCGTCGTTCACCGCCTCTCCAGGAGTAAGAATTATATGAGTGGGCCTGTTGTGACAATCCATGCAATCCATTGTCTTCACTTTGAGATGTTTTACAGAATCTGGAGTGAAAGGATTATCGCTGGTCGTAAAAGTCTCCGATTTTCCGTCCGCTTCGACAAGACGAACCCACGGAATATGCTGCTGAGTCGAATCTGTGGCGAGAAATTCTACGGTATGAGTCACGTGCCAATGAACTGAAGGACGAATTGCTTTACCTGCTGTGCTCCGGCCCACTCTGATTAACATATCAATCGTCCACCGGGTATTTGCCGAGTCCTCAAGATAAAACGGCATCCTGACTCTCCGCTCGCCGACAAAAGCCTGGGGCCAGTGGCATTGCTCGCAGGTGATTCGTGCCGGGCGCAAATTCTTAATAGGTACAGGGATAGGGCGCGGGTACTTGTCGAAGATTGTCGCATAAACCTGGTAGAGTCCTGACAACTTCGACTTCACGTACCATGATGCCCCCGGTCCGACATGGCACTGAACGCAGGCAATCTTCGCATGCGGTGAATGAAGATGTGTGACATATTCGGGTTTCATGACGCGGTGGCAAAGCTTTCCACAAAACGCAACCGACTCAGTTATTTGAAATGCATTATATCCCCCTATGGCAGTGAGAAACATGAGAAGGAGAGTGCCTGTGGCAAAGAAAAAGAAGGCCGTCCTCTGTTTCGGATCATTCAAGTCTATTCTTGGAAGAGGCGGCTCACCTCTGGCAGCGGCTTCCCTTCTTTTCTTTCGCCGTACCAGGGCACCGATGGGAATAATGATAAGCCCGACAATCATCACCGTGGGAAGTAGAATGTACGTGACTATTCCAAAGTAAGGCGGGAGGATGTTTGAAAACGTAGATACCACCATCAGGATGATAATCGCACCAAGAGTGACGGATGCGATAATCGCGCCAGTCAGGCTGATGGGGTTATAGAACAATTCGGGAAATCTTTGCTTGCTCATTTCCGCCTCACTGAAATCGGTGCCAGTAGGTTCGTCAGATGTAGGAACATTTCAGTTCGAAAAACCAATTGCCTTAGTCGAGTGTCGAGAAAAAAATACGAACAATTTGTGAAGAGAACCAGGTTCTTTTTCGCCATCTTGGGTACTGCGTTACTTAAAGCGTTACGAATTCATCCGTCGAAACGTTTATCCTTTCGGAAGATGGTCAGCGATACACAACCTCCCACCGTGGTTGAGCAAACTGCCGGGAGCAGTTTTAGCCGGAACGTAGGGGTTCATTTCAATGAATACTATGAAGTTCCTTTCGTGGAAAAAGAAGGCGGCCATGCAGGCCGCCCTCTTAGAATCCTTTGTCCAGTTAGTTCTTCATGCCCTTGATGGGCTTAACGCTGGCAACGTTTACCAGGCTGATTCCGGATCTATCGTGAACCATTCCGGTGACTTTCACTTCTTGCTCCATGTAAGGGAGCAAAAACAAAATTGCCGGCTTCCCTCTGCCAATAGTCGCAAGGTAGACTTGTCCGCCCTTCGTCAGGATTCCTTCTGGGCCGCCTTTCTTAACGCAGGCACTCTGCCATTCATATGCACTCGCCCCATGTGCACCGGTTGAGAGGTAGCAATTCAATCCTATTCCCTGCCCCTCAATGGTTGTGGTCTTCGTATTGGAGGACATCATCATACTCGCATGATGCATGCCCCTCATGTTTTTCATGTTATGCTGTCTTGAGCGCGTGTCATCGAGGCAGTTGCCATAACGGCCATGAAGACAAACGCACCGATCTTTATATTTTTCATTCACCCCTCCTCTTTTTGTCGACTGCCGCACAAAGCAGCTTGATCCGCGCCACACGCAGTCGTCGTGTTCCGGGGCCGCTCACTTCTTCGCTTTGTCGTAGCGAGCAGATGCTTCTTTCCAGCTCACATTCTTCATAAATGCATTGATGTAATCGCCGCGCTTCAAGCCGTAGTCGATCATGAATGCGTGCTCAAAAACGTCGAGTACTACTATCGGGGTACAGCCAGCGAGGTGTCCCATATCGTGTTCGTTGATCCAATCGTTGTACAGCGCGCCGTTTGTACCGTCCATATACAGGAGTGTCCAGCCGATTCCGCGCATACTACCTGCAGCTTTGAAGTCTGCTTCCCAATTTGCATAACTCCCAAACTGCTTCTCGATTGCTCCGTTCAGCGCGGTAGTTTTCCCGATCGGCTCCTTGTCTCCCAGATTGTCGAAATAGTACTCGTGAAGTCTCATCCCGTTGAATTCCCATCCGAACCGTCGCTTCAGCTCGGCGTATTCAGGTGTGCCGGTCTTCCCATCTTTCAGCATTTGTGAAAGAATATCCGCAAGCTTGTTTGTGTTTGTGACGTATCCCTGATACAGCGTGAAATGGTTCTCCAGAAGCTGTTTGGAGAATCCTTCCATGCCGATCAGGTGACTGTAATTCTTCGCCTGGTATGGCATTTGATTTCCCTTTCTGTTTTGATGAGGACTTCTTTAGGCACTGAAAGAGTGGCCGCAGCCGCAAGTTCTGGAAGCGTTCGGGTTGTCGAAAGTGAAACCCCGGCCCGTCATGCCGTCCTGGAAATCCAGAACGACTCCGGAAAGGTAAGGTAGACTTCTTTCATCGACGTATACCTTTATACCGTTAGTCTCGACCACCTTGTCGCTTTCGTTCGCCTTTTCGTCGAACCCGAGGACATAGCTGAAACCGCTGCAGCCGCCTCCCTTGACTCCCATCCGAAGTCCGAAGTGTTGCGGTATCTTATTGTCCGCCATTACTCTTTTAATTTCATCCGCAGCTTTATCTGAAATATTGATTTCCTGCTGAGAGACATCTATCTCCGTCATTTTGAGACTCCTTTAGATATATATGAAAAATTGACCTGTCAGCGAACGGGTTTGCCGGACTTCTTCGTTTGAAATTCAGGGTACTGCACAGTCCATGTCCCCGTCGAAACCATCTTTAGAATCCCGCTTTCGGCCATTTCAACTATAAACGTATCCACAGCGGCATCAAGTTCCATCTCGGACAGCTTGAATCCGTTGCTTAGCATGTAGGATTTCAAGGCATACCTGATATCCCTATAAAAGACATTCGAATGATGGAATATGGTGAACTTGCTATGTAAATAAGTGAAAAAGTCCATCTTGTGTTCATGGACGAATTGAGTCTCTGTCATTGGAACAGCCTTTCTCTTTTACAAATTGAATATGTTTCATTCGGGGATACTTATCAAACCGCCGCGTCTCTCCTATATGTACGCTCACATGCGCTGCTAAGACAATCGGGAAGACGCCGCAACTTTGAAATCGTAAGGATTACTCTACACACGGGTGGCCCGTTACGCGGCTATAAATTGAAACTTTCGCCATCCCTCCGTAAATTTTTTTATAAAATTTGGAGGAATACAAATGACAATTAATGTTGGTATCAATGGATTCGGTCGAATTGGAAGAAACTTTTTCAGGGCTGCTTACAAGAGATCCGACTTGAACGTCGTTGCGGTAAACGATATCACGGATGCAAAGACTCTCGGGCATCTGCTTAAATATGATTCAGTTCTCGGAATATTTGCGGGAAACGTCGCTGCAAAAGATGGCGAAATCCTCGTAGACGGCAAACCGGTAAAAGTTCTGTCCGAAAAGGACCATCATAATCTTCACTGGAAAGATCTTGATGTCGACATAGTCGTCGAGTCCACCGGCTTGAAACATTTCACTGCCGGCGACGAAGCGAAGACACATCTCGCAAACGGCGCAAAGAAGGTAGTGATAAGCGCTCCTGCCAAGGTGTTCGATCTTACAATCGTTCTCGGTGTAAATGACGAACTATATGATCCGATAAAGCATAACGTTCTTTCGAATGCAAGCTGTACCACGAACTGCCTGGCACCCGTGGTCAAAGTTCTTCGCGACTCGTTCGGAATAAAGAAGGGACTGATGACAACTATTCACTCGTATACGAACGATCAGAGGATTCTAGACCTCCCTCATTCGGATTTGAGGAGAGCTCGCGCCGCTGCTTTGTCGATGATTCCGACCACCACCGGCGCTGCCAAGGCAATCGGACTCGTCATGCCGGACCTCAAAGGAAAACTGGACGGCTTTTCTATGAGAGTCCCAACTCCGAACGTCAGCGTAGTAGACATCGTAATCGAAGCCGAAAAGCCGACAACAAAGGAAGAAGTCAACAGGGCAATGAAAGCTGCCTCCGAAGGGAAGATGAAAGGAATACTAGGCTACAGTGAAGAGCCTTTGGTTTCCATAGATTACAGAGGCGATCCGCGTTCTTCAATCGTGGATGCACTCAGCACCATGGTAATCGACAACATGATCAAAGTCTTATCATGGTACGATAACGAATGGGGTTACTCGAACCGGCTCGTCGATTTAGTGGCGAAGATCGGTTCCAAGCTCGACTAATTCAATTGGGGCCCGCAATTCCGGCGGGCCCCCGCTTCTCCGCCTCTCGCGGGCAACGACGTTTTGAAAGGGCAGCGTGAATTTCTTTCTCGTCATCGTGTTAGCCATCGCAGCGGCTCCAAATCCGATCCCGAGATCGGATAATGCCCGCGATGTTTTCTACAAATGTAAGCTTTGCGCGGCAAGGATAGACAGTACGATCGACTTGCTCAACTTTCAATTTGTGCAGAAGGTGGAAATGAAGTCGAGAGATGGCAGCAAAGACAATCTGGTGTTCAGAATTTCGGTCAAACATGGAATATTCGAAAGAAGACTTATTTCCTCGACCGTTCCAAATGGTGACCGGTTCAACGGCGGTTACGATGCTTTCGACAAGATGTTCCTGTTGTCGGAATATTTCTCGGATTCCGGGAAAATCCTGTCAAGCTGCGAGTTCGAGAATCCGGAAGAAAACGGACGATACTCGATCCGTTTTGCGTACTCCAGCTCTTCGGATAAGGGCGATCCATTAAGCATCGTTCATGCCACTTTGGATTCCGCGGACTACATCCCAATCCAGATTGAGGAATCTATCAAGGGTCTTCCACTTGGCGTCGAGTTCCAGAATGATGTTTCCGTCGGCTACGATTCAACGCTCAGGATATCTTACCCACGAAACGTGGTAATGCATGTTTACGCGCACTTCCTTTTTCTGAAAGGCGAAATTGCCGTTGTAAAAATCGAGAACGGGGACCTGAAGCGCCTATGATGGTACAAATAGGATTTTTCCTTCTTTTTCTACTCGTTCCCTCGCGGGGTGAACCCCATCACGCTTCAGCAGCGGCGATAATCAAGTCTTCACAGAGCAAGGTCAGGGCCACGGATCGAAGGACCGACAGCCTCAGCGGCACACTGCACCTGAGAGTCAGTTTCTCGTCGGATGTGATCGGGAAACGCACGGATGCAGAATCCGTTTATTTGGTCACTTTCGTCGGAGGAAAAGACACGAGCATCCGGCCGATCGGTCAGATGAAGTCATCGGATTCGACCGCATCTGTTATGATGCTCCGCGAAGCTCGCAGCCGGATGGACAAACCGGCGCTTCGAATTTTCGACGCAGCATTCCCGTGGGAACGGATATTGGCAGGCTCGAAGAAGAAGTATCTGTTTACATCAAACGTGGCCTCGGACTCCGCAAAGCTGTCGGGAAGAATCTGTTACCTTATCAGGTTTCATCTCGATGCGGAAGGGGACAGTCTGGACGCCGAAGGAAGCGGAAGAATCTGGATCGACCGCAGCAGCCTCCTCCCTGTCCGAACATCGGATGACCTTACTTTGAGCACACCGAGGGGAAAAGCCGAGGTAAGAGCCTTTTCCGACTTCAGGGTTCTCCCCGAAGGAATTCCTGTCTTGGTCAAAAGCGAGATCCGGACCATTCCCAAGTTCCTATTTGTAAATGTCGGATTAATCAAAATCATTATTGAACAAACGGATTTCAACCTGGAGTAAAAATATGGAATCAACCTTCAGCAAAAAGACAATCGAAGACATTAGTGTAAAGGGCAAGAGAGTCCTGGTCAGAGTGGACTTCAACGTGCCGCTCGACGAGAGTAGGAATATCACTGACGACAAACGAATAGTGGAATCACTTCCGACTATCAGGAAAATTATCAAGGATGGTGGTACGGCAATTCTGATGAGCCACCTCGGTCGTCCCAAAGGCAAACCGAGGCCCGAATTTTCGCTCGCACCGGTTGCAAAGAGACTCGGGCAGCTTCTGTCGCTGAATGTCATCATGGCGCCGGACTGCGTCGGTCCGGAGACAAAGAAAATCGTGCTCGACGCGAAGCCCGGCCAGGTGGTACTGCTCGAAAATCTCAGGTTTCATGCAGAAGAAGAAGCGAATGCCGATACCTTCGCGAAAGAGCTCGCCTCTCTGGGTGAAATTTATGTGAACGATGCGTTCGGCAGCGCTCACCGTGCCCACGCTTCGACCGAGGGAGTAACCAGATTCCTTAAGCCCTCCGTTGCGGGTTACCTGATGCAGAAAGAGCTCAAATATCTCTCGCAGGCCGTGGGCAATCCGGGCAGACCTTACGTTGCTATAATAGGCGGGGCAAAAATATCCGGAAAGATCGACGTCATAAATCATCTGCTCGGCAAAGTGGACGCACTACTGATCGGCGGCGGCATGATGTTCACTTTCTTGATGGCACAGGGAAAAGAAATCGGGAACTCGATTCTCGAAGCGGACAAAGTGGACCTGGCAAGGGACCTTCTGAGCAAGTCCCAGAAAGGAAAGTTGATACTCCCCGTCGATGCCATACTTGCCGATAAATTCGACAACAACGCGGCACGTAAGGAAGCGAGCGTGGACTCGATCCCTGCCGGTTGGACTGGAATGGACATTGGGCCAAAGTCAGTTTCGCTTTTCCAGGGAGAAATTGGTAAAGCAAAAACAGTGGTATGGAACGGCCCGATGGGAGTAGTTGAGATGCCGAACTTCACAGCGGGGACAAAAGCAATTGCC
>JAKASW010000136.1 GCA_021818875.1 Bacteroidota bacterium | reverse complement strand
GTCGCAGGCGGACACCCAGTTTGCGCATAAGGTCAAAAAGTTTGAGGAACGGCTCAAAGATATTATCGATGAAAACCGTCCGGTAGTCTTCGAAGCCAAGCAGACATACTTCAAAGATTTTGCAGACGTTCATATAGAGCACAGGACTTACTCCGAGTCGGAATTGCAGGAGGAAGAATACTGGGACCAACTTCTTTACGAAGGAATCCTTGAAGGTTTAGGATACAGCAAGAATGCCGCCGCGTTCAAGAAGCTTGCGCGGAGCATGCCCCTTTCATTTCTGAAAGAACATTCCGATGGGGAGCGTACCTCTATAGTAGCGATGATGTTCGGGGCCAGCGGGCTCCTTCCGCAATCTACAGACGGTTATGACGATGAGTCGAAGACCTACTGTGAAGAACTAAACATGGTTTGGAGACACTTGAAGAAGAAGTACAAGCGCGAATATGTCGATAAATCCGAGTGGCTGTTCTTCAAACTCCGTCCCCAGAATTTCCCGACTGTAAGGATTGCAGGTGCCGGGCATTTGCTGTCCGGTGAGAGTCGAAATATGTCTGCGAGGTCCCTTGTTGGCTCCGACCCCGGCAGTGAGGCGCGCGACATATTGTCGTGTTGGAGGAGGACTCTCGTAGTTCCATCATACGGTTATTGGACCCGCCACTTTGTATTTGGTACTCCATCTACCTCCGCGGTCAAGATGCTGATAGGTGCAGGGAGGGCAGAAGAGATTATCATAAACTCCTTGCTGCCGTTGATGTACCTTAGAGGAGAGATTTTCGATGTAGAATGGCTAAAAGAGGAGGCGGTCAGGATATACTCAATACATGGTCCAACCGTGGATAACAATGTCACGATGCTGATCAAAGAGGGTCTGTTTGGCGGCGATAATATTTTCGGCTCTGTCGTCGGACAGCAGGGTGCACTGCATTTGTATCGCTCTCTCTGTTCGGTGAACAGGTGCGACAGGTGCAAAATCGGGAAAAGACTCTATGGAAAAACAGCCGCCTGACCGAGTAGAACCAGAACAGAGTACAGGACCCTAAGTCGAAAACCCGGACACAACTCCAAATCCAATTTCCCAATTTGGAAAGACCATCAATGTCTCACCTTTGCGTTTATGGATAGAGTCTCAGTGTTAACCTGCGAGTGTAGTGTCCCATAAATTCTTTGCCTTAAATAAGGTGGAACGAAGCATCCAAAACAAAGGAAAGACCACCACTCTTGTCATTCCCGCATGCCCCAAGCGGGAATCTATTCTTAGATTCCCGACAAAAACATTCGGGAACGACATTAAGCCGTTTTGAACGCGACGTCGTTACGTAAAGAAGTGTTGGGGACACTACACTAATGCCTCTCCAACTATCATTTGCTAATTCCGTCGAACGGAGATTCAGCATAGTGCTCATTCCAACAATAATTTTACTACGACTTAGAAACCCACTGCCTTTGGCAGTGGTGATGTAAGGATGGCTTCGCCGGCGACTCGCTCGGAGAATCAAAGTCATAGCCACCCATCCAATGAATTGGACGGCTGACAAGAGCACAAAACCCTTTAGGGTTTCGCGCTCCTGGGAAGGCGTCGATTTCAATCGATGCCTTTCAGAAGCCACCGGCTTTGCCGGTGGTAATTCACTTTTTATTTTTGACTTCCTCCAGCAGCTTTGCAGCCTCCATTTTCCTATCGGAGTCCCGGTCGTCCCTGATGGGCAATGAAGCGATTGTCTGCAGTTGCTCCCTGGCGTCCCTGTAGTTGCTCTCTTGCATATACGCCTTTGCAAGATCTAATCTGAACATGATGAAAGTCGAATCCAGTGAGATTGCCTTGAGGTAGAATTTGATGGCGTTCTTGCGGTTCCCCCATGCAAGTCCAAGTGGCCAGCGGAACATGACGGGTTTTTCTGCAAGCTTCGCATTGGTTCTTCCAAGTATGTAGTATGCGATAGCGTCATTCGGATCAAGAGAAATGGCGCGCTCGCAGTCCTCGCGGACCTGCTTCACGACGGGGGCAACGCCGAAAACTCCTTTGAACAGTGCAATCTTTCCGTTGACGGCAGCTCTGTAAGTGTATGCCATCGGATTGTTCGCATCATAAATAACTGCGCTGTCTGCATACTGGTAAGCTGTGTCGTAGGTTTGAAGCTGAAATTTTTTCTCCTTGCCTGTGGATGCCGGCATGTTGTCGGCGATGTGCATCTCCGCACGCGCGAGCCTCCACAATACTTCACCGTTTTCGGGGAAGCTGACGTTAGCGGTCAGAAGCAGTTCGAAAGCACCCTTGTTGTCAAATTTTTCGAAGAGTGCGTCGCTCTGGTTCAACATTTCCTGGAGGGTCGGAGCGGAAAAAGCCGTTAGGCACGCCACGGCCCATGCTGTCAAAGCATGTTTCATTCAGTCCTCCGTTGATTATGTAGTGATTAGTCGCCGAGCTGAAGACGTCTTATCTCGTCCCTGAGTTTTGCAGCCCTCTCGTAGTCTTCGCGGGTAATTGCGTCGGTCAACTCCTTCTGGAGAGTTTCCATTTTTGTTTCTTTGGTGTAAGCTGGAGACTTTTCCCTCGATTTCTTTGACTTCGGGTTCTGGGTCTCACTACCTTGCTCGCCTTCTTCGATTTCAGGAAGGGTCGAAGCCTCGTCCATCACCGTTTCGGCGACATATATCGGTACACCGAACCTGATTGCAACTGCAATGGCATCGCTCGGTCTTGCATCTATTTCGTGGCTGACGGAATTTCCTTCGACGTTCAGTCGTGCGTAAAATGTCCCCTCACGCAGCTCGCTGATTAGTACATCCGCCAGACTAGTGGACAACGATTCAATTATGTTCTTTACTAGATCGTGAGTAAGTGGTCTCGGCGGCTTTATACCTTCCAGTTCGAGCGCTATCGCTTGCGCCTCGAACTGTCCGATGATTATCGGCAGCCGTCGTTCTCCTTCCGTCTCCTTCAGGATTAATGCGTAGGCCCCCGGGCTGGAAGGACTCGGTGAAAGACCGAGTATATCAACCATTACTTTGTCCAACTCTTTCTCTCCTGGTTCTTCGTCAATTTGATGAATAACTCATTCTTTTCCAAGCGTCTTTTTCATCTGTGCAGTCAGCTCCGGCATTATTTCGAAGGCGTCCCCGACAATCCCGTAATCTGCAACCTGGAAGATCGGTGCATCTTTGTCTTTGTTGATAGCAACGATGAATTTAGACGAAGACATACCGGCGAGATGTTGAATAGCCCCTGAGATGGCGACAGCCACGTAGAGAGAAGGTGAGACTGTTTTTCCGGTCTGGCCCACCTGGTCTTCGTGGGATCGCCAGCCGGCATCGACTACCGCTCTCGACGCGCCTACAGCAGCGCCGAGGACATCCGCACACTCTTCGATCATTTTGAAATTCTCGGGACCGCCCAGTCCTCTGCCGCCGGAGACTATTATGTCGGCCTCGGTAAGATCGGGACGTCCCGCTTTTGTGACGGAGACCCCTGTCACTCTCGAAGCGAAGTCTGAGTCCGACAGTTTCGCAGGGAAATCTTCGATAGATGCTATACCACCATTCACGCCTCCCGGCGTGAAGACATTCGGCCTCAATGTAAGTACCATCTTTGGCGATCTAATTTTCAAATCTATTACGGCCTTGCCCGCATAGACGGGACGCGTAGCGAGAATCGAATCTCCGTTCTTCTTCACAGCGATGCAATCGGATGCAACGCCTGCTTTCAGTTTGGCGGCAACTCGCGGCGCCAGGTCCTTACCCATGGCGCTGGCCGCGAGCACTACGACGTCAGCCGCAAGTGTTTGTGCGGCGTCAGCGATTATCCTGGCGTATGCGGTGGATGAGTATAGACCGAGCTTTTCGTCCTCCGAAGTATATACCTTCGTAATTCCGTACCCGCCGAGTTCCGCCGCAATACCCCGGATATTTTTCCCGATCACAAGTGCTGCACACTCGCCTCCGAACTGGTCGGCAAGTTGCCTTGCGGCGTAAGCGATCTCGAACGCCACCTTCTTGAATTTCCCGTCGCGTTGTTCTGCAAATGCAAGAATCTTCATTTCTTCCCCCCATGTTTGAGAATCCTAATATGAACTATTCTGTCGAGCATGATCTCCTGAGCCTCCTTATATCACTTTTGCTTCTTCGTGGAGAAGTCTGACTAGCTCGGGTACCGCACTCTTGTCGGTGCCGAGTACTCGTCCGGGCTGCTTTGCCGCCGGTTTTCGCATAGCTGTTACTTCCGTCAGAACATCAGCCGGGGGAGCAGCGAGATCCTGGACAGGCTTTGACTTGGCTGCCATTATTCCTTTCAGTGAAGGATATCGTGGATCATTCAAACCTTTCTGGGCAGTAATCACGCACGGCATCGTAAGCTCTACGGTTTCTCTTCCACCTTCTATTTCTCTTTCACATGTGACCTTCTTTCCGCTCGCGTCAAGATCAAGTTTGACAACCACAGATGCAGAAGGTAGTCCAAGGATCTCTGCGACCATGATACCGACCGCCGCATCGTCATAATCAATGGATTGTTTCCCGAAGAAAATAATGTCGGCACCTGAGTCCTTAAGTGTCGCTGCAATCATCGATGCGATTGCGGACGAATCGCTGATGCCCTCTGCTTTAATAAGGATGCCTTTGTCTCCGCCCATCGCGAGGGCTTTGCGGATCACCTCCTTGTGAGAGTCGCCGCCGACAGAAACGTAAGTGACTTCGGCACCCGACTTGTCTTTGATTTGGAGAGCCGCTTCAACCGCGAATTCGTCGTAGGGATTTAAGATTAGGTTTACCTCTGATCGGTCGATGGTTTTGCCATCCTGACCGACTTTAACCTTCGTCTCGGTATCCGGAACCTGGTTGACACAAACGAAGAGTTTCATTGTGCGCCTCTTGACTGATTTGTGATTAGTGTAGAAAAATTTAGGGCGGTATGAAAAGAACTTCAAGGAAGGGAACGGGAATTCCCCGAGATCATTTCAATCCGTACTTTTCGAAGTGTCGGTATGCTATATAGGCGACGGTGCCGGCCTCTAAACTCATGAAGATCGATTGCCATATTGGGGACTTACTATCACCAATCGTTTCGGTATTGCAGAAGTCAAGGAAATTATGTTTTGCGTCGGTTGTCTCAAAGTAGGATACCATTCCATCGCTCAATGCCGATGCCAGATACAACGGGTTTTCGAGAAGGGTTTTGCCGGATGGAGCGGAGGAGCTAACAATCGGTACCGACAGCCATGATCTCGCCGGCTCCGAAAGATTCAATTCGTGTGAAATCGAACTGGTCGGTACCTGCCTTTCAAGGAAAAGCGAAACGTGATCTTCAGATTCTCTGCGATTGACAACTGAATGAGCCTGGGATGAATCTTTTGGGGATGCTTGAGGTATATAGTTGACACCTTCTTCAAGTTGTTGGCATCTCGCTCCTACGGCGACGGAAATCAGAAGGATACAAATCG
Source organism: Bacteroidota bacterium (assembly GCA_021818875.1). Classification (GTDB taxonomy): domain Bacteria; phylum Bacteroidota; class Ignavibacteria; order Kryptoniales; family JAKASW01; genus JAKASW01. Next base: position 5,436 of record JAKASW010000136.1, on the reverse strand, counting down.
ATACGGATTTCGAAATCATGAGCGTCTCCTCGAATTCGAGATACTAACTCAACCAACATTGGAATTTCAGAAGTCCATGGTATGAAAGTCAAGGGGTTGGAGGTGCCTTATGTCGATTTCACAGGATGACATGGCGAAAAAGGGATTTATCGATCTCGACTGGCGAGCAGTGGATTACTACGAATCCTACAACTACGACGCAGCGGGCCGTCTGGAAACTGTGGAAGGGAGCCAGATTCCGAACATGTCCGAAGAGGATCTGGTGGCATCGTACGAGTACTACGCCTCGGGCAAGCCGCGTCAACTGACGCTGGGATCGACCCCTGCCGCAACTATAGCTTATAATTACAACGAACGGGATTGGTTGACCTCGGATTCATCGAATGCCTTCTGGGAGCATCTCTGATGCAACCTCAGCAGAGATCGGCGGAAGGCCTCAGTTCAATGGCCGTCCCGTCATTGAAAAACGTGGCGGGAGGTTCATTCCAACAGTAATCTTAGCCGCACCTTGTTTGCAAAAATTAGTTGGAATGGCATTGGACAACATGGTACATCTTCGGAATAAGCGATTAGCGGAATCACACGTCGAGTCGTAGACCGGCTATGACAACCGCGGGTTGCGCGTGCTCGTATCATAGTGCAAACCGCTGTGTGCGTGCCGAGTTTCGGTGCCAGAAATGTCTCGGTGGATTTCTTCCGATAGTCTATCGCTAATCATCGGAGTTTGCCCCCAGGATGAAAGGGCCATCAGACTGGCACGAATCCGGATGCCATCCGAAAAATTCCCGAAACAAGGTTGACCTTTCATTTGTCGGTTAACGTGTCCTTGAGACCCCACCACAAAAGGAATAATTTGACACGCGGTCCGCTTTATCGAGGGGCATGACATCGAGATGATTCGAAGAGAAAGGACGCTCGAAGTTTGCAGGGGGCAAGCATTCTTTACTGATTAGAAGAACAAGATTGTCATTACCCGGTTTATCACTTGCAAATAACTGCAAATGCGATTGCAGGTGGAGATTGATTCCTGATAGCGTTGGCTTGGTAGAGGGAAAATAGTCCAGAGTCGCAGTGGACTAATCTACCAACAGGGAGACGGATCAAGTGGAGCAGAATAATTTACACGGCAAGTGCTTGCTGGCCACGCGGGTGGTCAGTACAAATCCGGAGTTGTCCAGCCAGATAGAGAACGGATTGCAGGGCATTAAAGGAGTATTTTTCGGAGGCACATTTCTGACATGGCAGTCGGCACTCTCATCATTGAAGAATGGGATTTACGAGTTTTCTTCAAACAGCCTGGTCACCCACATATTCATCGTGGACCATGATGAACGGAAATCCGGGGGACTTAACTGGCTGCCCGGCGCCAGCGATTCTCTGACTCGCGCCATGTTCATAATCCGAGATCTCCAATAGTTTCATTGTTTGCCGTAGCCACCTTCAATATATTGTTGCATCATGTCTGACGATGGCAAACGAGAGTCCGTCGAAAATCTTATCTCAAGATTCAAAAAATCTTTCAGGGTAGACTCACGGTACGGAGTACTCGAATTTGAACCGGGCACTAAATACCTTCGCGTCCTGACAGACTCGATCTCAAATGCGTCGCGCATTTCTGGTCTCTATCGGAAAACTAATTCCGAAGCAAGGATCAAAGTGGTGCTCCTTCCCGACGATAGCGTTGGCGGATTTTCTAAAGGAGTTTGTCATGTCGGAGTGGCGCCTGTCAGGCGGCATAACGACTCCACTAGCGAGCAAGTGACGCAAGTGCTTTATGGCGAGTCCTTCGACACTCTCCAGATCGTCGATACATGGGTGAGAGCGAGACTTCACGCGGACGGTTACCTCGGATGGATTTCCGCCAACCAGGTCACGCTTCTGAATGGGATCCAATTTGACTCGTACAAGTCAATGCCGAAGGTCCATGTGGCAGCCCATACTGTACCACTATTATCAAAGCCGCTGGCAACATCTGCGGTTGTTCGTGAAGCGGTTTTCGGCTGTCGACTAAGCACGCTCGGGGAGCTAAGGAACTTCTGGGAAATAGCAGTGCCCGACGGCTCCATTGGATATGTCGAGAAAAGCAAAATCATCTCCTCGCCGGCTAAATCAGGAGTGCCACCGTCTACGAGGCGCCTCCTTCGCGTGGCCGGAGACTTCATGGGAATTTCTTACGCGTGGGGTGGACGAAGCCCCAAGGGATTTGATTGCTCCGGATTTGTACAGACCGTTTTTAGATCGAACGGGATTGAGCTGCCGAGAGACGCCGATATGCAATTCTCCGCCGGAAAACCACTTGGGAAGGACCTTAGAAGGTTGAGACCGGGAGATTTGTTGTTTTTTTTGTCAAATGGCGATAAAATTACTCATGTCGCTATCTATATTGGAAAAAGCAGAGAGTTTATTCATTCGTCCGGATTTGTCAGGATCAACAGTTTTGATCCGCGAAGGAAGGACTTTAACAATCGACTCCTCACAACCTTTGTCGGAGCCTGCAGAGTAATCTGACCAAAAGGAGGTGTTGTCGTCTTCAGTCATAATGAACGTAAACCAGAGACTGACGATCTCAATCGACATTACGGAAAGGTTTTGTTGCTTAACCAAAATTATGAACCGCTGACAATTTGCAGTTGGAAGAAGGCGGTTATCCTTCTGTATCTGGGTAAAGCGGAATTAATTGAAAGATACGACGGAATAGTATTGCGGTCCGTCACGATGTCTCTCCCCATGCCGAGCATTGTAAGACTATCGGTTTTTTATCGGGTGCCACACAAGCGAGTGATACTTTCAAGGAAGAACATTTTGAGGCGTGACGGCAACAAATGTCAGTATTGTGGACGCGGCGACCTGCCGCTTACCGTGGACCACGTTATACCACGGACTCGCGGCGGGGAGGAAACGTGGGAGAACCTCGTCTGCGCATGTATGAAGTGCAACAATAAGAAAGGTGATCGGACGCCGGAAGAGGCCGGCATGAAACTGCTTTCTGTCCCGCGCCGGCCAAACCATGTGGCTTTCATCAGACATTTCGTCGGCCGAGTTGACGAAAAATGGAAGCCTTATCTTTTTATGAAGTAGAATTTTTTCGTAAATTCTACCCATTATGCCTGAAAAGAAAATCATCCTTAGCGGGATGCGTCCCACCGGAAAGCTGCACCTCGGTCACTGGGCCGGTGCACTCGAGAACTGGGTCGCACTCCAAAACGACGGCGGTTACTCGAATTTCCATCTTGTCGCCGACTACCATGCTCTTACGACGAATCTCGATTCATCTCATATCTGTGATTACACAATCGACATGCTTCTGGATTGGCTTGCTGCCGGTATCGATCCCGAGCACAGCCCGATCTTCAGACAATCGCAAATCAAGGAACATACAGAACTTCATCTGGTTTTTTCGATGCTCATAACGACGGCGAGACTTGAGAGGAATCCGACTCTCAAGGAACAAGTCCGTGATCTGAACCTAGGCCCGATCAGCTACGGTTATCTCGGTTATCCGGTCCTGCAGGCCGCCGACATACTTCTCTACAAAGGCGAGGTGGTCCCGGTTGGTGAGGACCAGCTTTCTCACATCGAGATCACCCGTGAGATCGCACGCGACTTCAATCGGCAATACGGAGTTGTTTTTCCCGAGCCGGCCGCGAAGCTGACAAAATTCTCACGGCTTCCGGGCCTCGATGGCAAGAAGATGAGTAAGTCGCTCGACAATGCCATCCTGCTCTCCGAGTCACCCGAAGATGTCCGGACGAAAATGAAGAAAGCTGTGACCGATCCTCAAAAAATCCGAAAAGGTGATCCTGGAAGACCCGACATCTGTCTGGTCTTCACATACCATCAGAAATTTAACCAGTCGGAGGAACAGGAAATCAGGAAGGGATGCGAGAGCGGTCAGCTTGGCTGCGTAGACTGTAAAATGCGGGCTGCTGAAAAGATAAACCAGTTTCTCGAACCCTTCAGGGAGAGACGCAAGCACTACGAGCAGAGGCCCGATGAGGTACGAAAAATCCTCGACGAAGGCGAGAGCAAGGCAAGAGCCGCCGCGCAGAAGACTATGAAGGAAGTTCATGAGGCCATGAAGATCGGATGACTTACAGAGTCAAGCTGAACGACTTCGAGGGTCCGCTCGATCTGCTGCTGTTCTTCATTAAGAGGGACCAGTTGGATATCTACGATATCCCGATTGCGAAGATCACACATGAGTTTCTGGAGTATGTTCACTATATCCAGATGCTCGACCTCGAAATCGCCGGCGAGTTCATCGTGATGGCGGCAACGCTGATGCAAATCAAAGTCCGCATGCTGCTTCCGCAGGAGCAAGGCATCGATGACTTGATCGAAGATGATCCCAGAAAGGATCTCGCTTCGAGGCTCGCTGAATATGCGAGGTTCAAAGAGGCAGCCCACAATTTCGGCGTGCTGGAAGAAGAAGGCGGAAAACTATTTTACCGGAGTTATTTCAAAAACGACGAGAGGGAGTATGTTTCGCAGGAAGACGATCAGTTGAAGAATGTCACTCTTGTCGATCTGATAACGGCGTTCAAGCATGCGATGGACAAGCTCGATGCGACTCCGTTCCATGATATCCAAAGACTGAACGTGACCATCGAGGAACAAATCGATTATCTCCTTGAGGAGCTGCGCGAAAAACCGAAGGTCCATTTTCTGGAGATTGCCGAAAAGATCCGTGAGAAGATTAAACTGGTCGTTACCTTCATCGCATTGCTGGAATTGATCAAAAGAAGCGTGTTGAGAGTCCAGACCAACGGCGGCTTCAACGATTTTATAATTTTGAAACAAGAAACAATCGAAACGCCTTCCATCAGGAATGAAACTGATCGGGATGGGATAGAGGAGGATAATGCCGGAGCTGCAACAAAACTTTCCTGACGAGATAGATCGACAAAAAACCGAGAGCGACCCCGGAGGACCGCCGGAAATCGGTCACGACGAATGTACTGAGCCACCGGGTGATAAGGCCAATGGCATCGAGAGTATGTCGCCAATCGGGAATGAGAATTTCGAGAACACATCCGAGTCTTCAAGCGACACAAATGAGATTGATCTCCCGGTTGGAGAAGCGGACAGCAAGTCCGAAATCTCTTCACCCGGTTCTTCCGAAAACAGCCGGTTTGAGAGTGTTTCCTCGGCAGGGACCGATTTAGATTCAGAATCCGGAGGAGTTCCAACCCAGCCAATTGAGAAGAAAGTCCCGGATATAAGCAACGAACTGGTTGAAACTGATCCTGGTGAATTGCCTGAAAGGGAGGAGACTGCCGACGAGCTCGCCCATGTCATAGAAGCCATCATCTTTGCTTCCGATGAGCCACTACCTCCTCTGACAATAAAATCGGTGCTCGATGCAGCGCACACCTTCGGTCGCGTGAGTACTGATTCCATCGTTTCGAGGATCCGGGCTCTCAACGAGAATTACGA
>JAKASW010000135.1 GCA_021818875.1 Bacteroidota bacterium | reverse complement strand
TCCACGAGTGCGATTGGGATTCTCTTCCAGCCTTTAGCGTCAAGCGAGTCAATAGGAACTATTTACGGTTACAATGTAAACGGGGATTATGTCGGTGTACCTGTTAGGGACGGGTTTTCACTTTGGGTGGTTGAAGCGGATGGATACTTCAGCATACCAATCGTTCAAGATCAATGGAACATCTATCTTGGCGGCGGCCCGGAACTCTACTTCGGAAAGAGGAACATGTCGATAGGCGACGCCGATGCTACTACCCCGCTTGTCGTCTCAGGCGGGATACAAGTCGCGATGGGAATCTCTTACATGCTTTCTCAGAACTGGGGACTGAGGTGGGAATTCAAGTTCAGATCACCTGAATTTAATACAACCTCCAACTTCCAGTCAGCTTATACAGAGTACAACGGACTGAGGGTTTCATTGCCGGGTACTCAGTACGGAAAAGTTAACGTCGACGGGACCAACTTTACGCTCGGCGCCTTCTACGAGTTTTAGATAGAGTCTTACCTGGCTATCGTTTGTTCCCGCGTCGCACCGACTGAAACAATCCTCACATGAACAGCAAGATACTTTTCCATAAATTCAACATACGAACGGCAACCATGCGGAAGATCATCATAACTCTTCGCGTTCGCAATTTCCGACTTCCAACCCGGCAACGATTCGTAGACTGGTTCAGTATCTTCAATCGTGCAAAGATCAAGCGGAAAGCTCTTCAGGGGTTTGTCCTGGTATTTATAACCCACGCAGACCTTGACAGTATCGAACCCGTCCAGAACGTCAAGCTTCGTTAGCGCAATCTCCTGAATCCCATTCACCATCACTGAGTACTTGAGGCTGAACAGATCCAGCCAGCCACACCGGCGAGGTCGGCCGGTAGTCGCTCCATATTCTCCTCCTATTTTCCTCAGCTGGTCTCCGATACCTTCTTTGATCTCCGTTGGGAATGGACCGTTTCCCACTCTTGTCGTGTATGCTTTGGAGACTCCGATGATCGAATCGATGGCCGTAGGTGGAACTCCCAGGCCAGTACACGCACCGCCGCTTGTCGGATTTGAAGAAGTCACGTAGGGGTACGTGCCGAAATCGACATCGAGCATCGCACCTTGTGCCCCTTCCGCCAATACCTTCTTCCCCGCTTTTAACTCCTGGTTAAGGTAGAGCGAAGTATCTTTGATAAATTCATCGAGTTGCTCGTCGTAATGCAGATACGAGTCGACAATTTCATCGACGTTTATTGTCGACGAATTGTAAATCTTGCTCAGGAGCCGGTTTTTATCCTCAATGTTTGCCTTGATCTTTTTCACCAGAATATCGCTGTGCAGAAGATCAACAATCTTGACGCCGACGCGGGCAAACTTGTCGATATATGCGGGACCGATTCCCCTCCCCGTCGTGCCGATCTTCGATGTTCCCTGCTCGTTGAGAGAGTCAATGAGCTTGTGGTACGGCATAATCAGATGAGCGTTGTGAGAAATCAAGATCCTTCCGCGCACATTGATTCCGTGTGATTCGAGGAAAGCGACCTCGTCGAGGAATGCTTGTGGATCGAGCACTACTCCGTTCCCGATGACGCATACAACATTTGGATGAAGTATGCCGGAAGGGATGAGATGGAGAACATACGTCTTTCCATCGACAACAACGGTGTGTCCGGCATTCGCGCCGCCTTGATATCGTGCGACTATATCAACATCCGCGCTGAGGAGATCGACGATTTTCCCTTTTCCTTCGTCGCCCCATTGCGCACCAAGAATAACCTTCATTGACATTTGTAAGGCTCCTAATTTCACAAAAAAAAGCCCGTTCTTGACGCGCTCACAGCAAAGCAAGCTGGGAGTCGGCCCGCGTCTCGAACCGGCATCGTTAATCTCTAAACAATTAGGCGAGAGCTTTGACGGCCTCGTCGATAGACTTGTGCAACTCGAAGATCTGGTTAAGCTTTGTAATATTGAGGAGATCCGAGACTTTCGTGCTGACGTTCGCAACTTTCAGATTACCCTTTGCCTGTCGCACCGCGTTCAGGCTCGCGATAAGGATTCCGAGCCCGCTGCTGTTCACGTGCTCCACGGACTTCATATCCAGCACAAATTTGTTTTTCCCCTCGCCAATGAGTTTCTGCAACTCACCGTTCAGGCTCATTGCATCGGGCCCGCCGACGATATTCCCTTCAATTTCAATTATTACTATTCCGCCGTCAAGCTCTTTTTGCCGCAACTTCATAGGGTCTCTCGATTTCCAGTACGGGTGACTGTGTGGCTGGCACCTTCAGATCAACCTTCTTTATATACACGTTGTAGTCAACGACTATCGCAGAGGCCACATAAATCGAAGAGTAAGTTCCCGTCGTAACACCGACCAACATTGCAAATGCAAAACCGCGGGTGACTTCTCCACCGAAAATGAGCAGTGCCAGCAGCACTGCGAACGCTGTCCCGGAGGTAATAATGGTGCGGCTGAGCGTGTCGTTGATACTCCGGTTCATCACGCGGATAAGGTTCTCACCTTTGTACAACTTCAGATTCTCCCTAATCCTGTCGAAGATGACGACGGTGTCGTTCATCGAATAAGCTACGAGAGTAAGAAAAGCGGCAACCATCGTTTGGTTGATCTGCAAATTGAGCCACGGAATAAGCCAACTGCAAATCGCAACCGCGCCGAGCGTGATCAATACGTCATGGAACAGCGCGAGCACCGCTCCAACAGCGTATATGAATTGAAAACGGATAGTGACATAGACCAGGATGAATAACAAGGCGTAGAATATTGCCATAACTGCATCACGGCGCATTTCGGCGCCAATTTCCGGACCGACTTTGTTGTCTTCCAAAAGAGTAAAATGAGTCGTCGGATAGGTTGTCCGAAGCACATTCATAACTTGTGCGCTCGTGTTGGCACTCTGCTCTTCGGATGCCTTCACCCTGATGAGATACTGGTTTTTCACTCCGTACGTAGTTATCTCTGCATCTCCATGGCCGATCTTGTTTAGTGCCGAGCGGATCTGAGCGATTTGCATACCGGGGGTCGATTCGAGTGTGAGCTCCTCGCCGCCGACGAAACCTATTCCGTAGTTCAGGCCACGAATTCCCACAGTTATCAATCCGATAAGTATGAGGGTACTCGACACCGTATACCAGATGTGTCTTTTGCCTACAAAGTCAACACTAGTTCTTGGGAAGAAACGCATTCTTAATTTCTAGCTCCTAACTATTATTACAGATCATCCGAAGTTGATGCTCGTGGCGCCTCGCTCCATCATGATATCGAACACCACGCGGGTAATGATGATGGCGCTGAAAAGACTCGCGACAATACCTATCATCAGCGTCAGCGCAAATCCCTGTACCTCTCCGGTTCCAAACTGGTACAGGATCGCTCCGGTTAGTAATGAGATTATGTTTGCATCGAAAATTGCAGTGAAGGCTTTTGAATAGCCCTGGTCGATTGCAGCCCGCAGCGTCTTGCCGGTCGTCATTTCCTCGCGGATGCGTTCATATATAAGGACGTTTGCATCGACTGCCACGGCGAATGTTAAAATCATTCCTGCGATGCCCGGCATGGTGAGAGTGGCATGAAATGCTGCCAGAACTCCGAGGATGAAAAGGATGTTCAAAAGCAGAGCGAGGTCTGCGGTCACTCCCCCGGTGCGGTAGTAAAATCCCATGAAGAGGATGATGATGGCAAGCCCCACTATGCCTGAAATCATGCCGTCGCGGATCGAATCGGCACCCAGTGACGGGCCGACGTTTCTTTCCTCAACTATATCAACAGGGGCGGGAAGCGCACCTGCCCGCAGAACGATAGCGAGTAGATTCGCTTCATCCATGTTTCCCATACCGGTAATCTGTGAGCTGCCGTTCGGAATCTTATTAATGACCTGTGGAGCTGAGTACACGGCATTGTCAAGAACTATCGCTATTCGCTTGTGGACGTTTGCACCCGTTATCCTCGCCCATTCACGTGCGCCTTGAGAATTCATCTGCATATCTACGACTGGCGCGTTCGTGGTAGGATCGACCTGGGCTTGGGCATTTGTAACGACGCTGCCCGTCAGGAGAGGGTCCTTATCAACAACATAAACCTCATAGTACTTTTCGCCCTGCGCGGTAGTGAACGCCTTGTGGTCATATAAGAATTGAAAGCTTGTCGGTATGACCTGTTTGACGTCCGGACGCGCCAAGAGTCGATCGAGTTTATCGCGGTCGTTCTCCGATACGTAGATGTCTCCGCTTCTTGAATCCATTCTGACGATGGAAAAGAAGGGATGCTTCTTTGCAAACTCTGCCGGTGTCATCGTAGAATCAGATGATGATGTGTCGGCGCTGGCCAGAGAATCGGTCTTGCCGGCCATAATGTCATCGATCGATTTAAAGACTTTGATTACGACATCTTCCGGCTCAAGCAACTTGAACTGGAGTACCGCAGTACTCTGTAATAAACTTCTGACCTCCGCTTCGTTTGTGACCCCTGGCAGTTCAACTATGAACCGGCTGCCACCCTGCTTTTGTATTGTCGGCTCGGAGACTCCGTACTGGTCAACACGGTTTCTTACAATTTCCATAGCACGGTCTATTGCCGATTTTGCCTGATCTTGCAAATATGAGATGACTTTCGCGTTGTCATCCCTGATATCAGCGTAGTATCTGCTTAGACGAATGCCTTGCTGGTTTGCCTGTTGGGCCAGGACCGTTATTGGATCAGCATGAGTCTGCTGCACCTGCTGTGTGACCGCAGCCATCATCTGGTCGAAAGCCTGGTCTTTGTTCCTCGCCATGTCTTCAATCATCTTCAGAACGTCGACTTGCAGCACAATATGCATTCCGCCCTGCAGATCCAGTCCCAGCTTGATGCGTTTAAGCTTTGCGTCCAAAATGGACTTCGAATTCGTGTCATAGTACCTTATGCTGTCCGCCGAAAAAGCCTGTTGAAGGCTGTCGAAATACGCTTGCTTGAGAGAATCGGTGGGCTGTTCGACAGGATGCGCCTGGAGATATTCTACTAACTTTGGTTGACCCGATAATTGATCCAATCTAGCGTCATAATTTGCACTCTCGTACGTCGGGTACAAATAGTATAGAGAAAGCAAAACTGCAGCAACAATGAGGATTATCTTAAAGCGGTTCTTTCGCAAAAATTCCTCCCGGATTTCAATTCTGAAGTCCCAAACTCAAAAAGTGGAAACCGCCGATCATCGCTGGATGCAAGATGATCGGCAAAGCCGGAATTAATATATCACCGGCGGGACTGAAAATCAATTTACGGGCTGACTCCGCAATGGGGTAATTTGAACACGAATGATACGGATAAAACTTGATCAGCGATAAAAATTCTCCGACCGAATACCACGAACGATAGCACCAGATGCATTTGTGCCATTCGTATTACCTACTTTTCGACGTGTCCTAATACCGCAGACTCACAGTCATCCTTCATTCTCGCTTCTGTCTCGAAAGTGACCAAATTTGATTTTGGTCTCCCGGCTTGGATCACGCAAGAATTGCGTCGTGATTGGCATTCGTTGCACATTCGACCTTCGATATTTTGAAAGTCAGACATAGACTGATGCCGCTTTTTAACGGCACGCCTCTTGAGAATCTTTCTGAAGTTGGTAATCCTAAGCGGAGGTAAGAAAACATGAGTACCGGCGCAAGAAGATTTTTCTCGTTTTGTGCAGTGACACTTGAGATTATCGTCGCAACCTTTCTTCTTCTGGTAATCCTAACTTTTGCCTCTTAAGACGATACATCCCATATTTTAGAAATGCGGATGCGCTGAGAAGTATTTCCTGTACACTTGATCGTTGAAGATTTCTCATCTGTGCATCCCGCGTATCGAGGTATTCGAGTTAGGTAAGTTCAAGTCTAGCGATTGACCAGAAGCGACTCTTGGAGAGGTAAGCTCGGGATTGTCTGTTCTGGCAGGTATCGTGCAATCCGAAGTATTTTCTACAACTGGAGTAAATGAAGCTTAAGCTCTACGGACTGCCGGTTTAGCTACTGATAGGGTCTCCCACCGGCAGGATCCCGTTTATCGGTTTTCATGCCGCGCATTCTCTGGTTATCAGATATTTATTCCGAACACGAAACGGGCGAGCAATCCGACTGAATAGGTGACCCCTACAGCGATTACAAGTATGATAAGGTTGGTGGCGATTCTGCGCGACATGCGCATCCCGGAGAGGAATGCAATGACGATTGAGATGAACACCATGGCCACGACCGCAAACGCGGACGACCAGAATATATTGGATGCTCCAAGGAGCACCGGAACCACTGGAACAAGCGCTCCCACAAAATAAGAGACTCCCACCACAATCCCGGATTGCAGAGCGCTGGTCTTGACACTCCCCGATTCATGAGCCCCTTTGCCCAGGAACTCTCTCTTCGCTGCTTCAATCCCTTCCACTTCGCTTTCTGAATTGACGGCTCCGTAAGCACCGGCGGCCATCGATATTGATCCGGCAACAGCAACTGCGATACTGGCAGCGAGAACTGCCGACGCACTCGACAGGGCTGCGAAAAAACCGGAGACAGCGCCGAGTATTTCTACCAAACCGTCGTTCAACCCGAGGAAGATGTCCCTGACACGCTCCGGGTGAATGAGTCGTTCCGTAGACGAAGTTACGATCTCATCCTCATGCTTGAACTCATCTTCCAGAACTTTCCGGACCGCTTCTCCCATCGGTGTCCCCTTATACTCTTTCCACACGGCAATATATTTTCTGACGCCGTAGACTTCTATCGCTTCAAGGACAAGGTGAATCCCAAGATCTCCGAAAACTCTGGCGACGAAATTCAAGATTGAAAGCTTGATCCGTCTTCTGAAATTAAGCCGGTTCAGATCTATGTGGAAGAAATCCTGCCAGAAGGCAAGGTGTTTTGTCTCAATAGGAATGATCTCGTCGAACATCGGCAGCAGGCTGTCAGATGCGGACTCCCGGACCTTCCTGTAAAGTGTTAGATCGAACAATTCATCGAGGACGAGCTGCGGGCCGAGGTCGTGTTCCATGGTGTATAAACTTAGGTGACCGCGGCCAAATATACAAAGAGAAAGACTCACTGCTTTTCAGGAGGCGTAACATTTTTCCGCGGCACGCCGTAAGGATTTATATGAACAAGTCGATGAGGGCACGATGAGACAACCCAACAGGTATTTGGCGATCGTAACTTTACCTGTCGTACTCTGGGTAGTCATTGCTCTCTCTCCGGATTGCGCACTATCCCACGATTCAGTGAATCCGGAAAAGTACCATATTAAGGCAGTGCGTATTGAACGTGACATCGCTCTCACTGGAAAACTTTCAGACCCTCTCTGGGATACTGCAGTTCCGGTGGAAGTAAACTGTGAAATACAACCCGGCGACAACGTCCGCGCTCCGCAGAATGCCGAAGCTTATGTCCTTTACAATTCAAGCTATATCTATTTCGGATTTCGCTGTCACGATTCCGAAGCCAAATCAATCCGTTCGCACGTGACGGAGCGCGACAAAATGACGGACGACGATTTTGCAGGAGTTATTTTGGATACTTACGGAAATGCACAGAGTGCATATGAATTTTTGTCAAATCCATTCGGTGTCCAGTTTGATGCGATGAGGACTGGTAACAACGAAGATCCGAGTTTTGATTGCATCTGGTATTCTGCCGGAAACATAACAGACTCAGGTTACACGCTTGAAATTGCAGTCCCATTCAAGAGCTTGAGATTCGCTTCTGCTGGTCCACAGCATTGGAGAGTGGAGTTCTTCCGCAACCTGCCGCGGGACACCCGGTACCAGATAACATGGACCACTCTCGATCGTAATAATCCCTGTTTGATGTGCCAGGGTGGGACAATTGACGGAATCGAAAACGTAACCGCTTCGGACAACGTGGACATTATGCCTTACCTGGTAGGTGCCCAGACCGGGACGATGAGTGATGCGAGTGATCCGTCATCAAATTTCACGGCCGGACCGGCGACGGGGAAAGCAGGAGTTGGAGTCAAATATGCTCCATCTTCTTCTTTTGCACTGGGCGCGGTTGTGAATCCGGATTTCAGCCAAATCGAGTCGGATGCGACACAGATCAGCGTGAATAGCACGTTCTCCATTTTCTATGCCGAGAAGCGTCCATTCTTCCTCGAAGGTGCTGATCTATTTTCCACTCTTGCGACTGCTTTCTATTCTCGAATGATCAATAATCCGTTGGTGGCGGCCAAGACGACGGAGAAGACCGGCAAGTTTTCTCTTGCTTACTTAGTGGCCTACGATAGAGAATCGCCTTTCATGATACCTGGCGAGGAAGGAAGTGATTTCATCGCAACTTCTCTAAGGTCCGTGAGCAATGTCGTTCGGACAAAACTTGACTTCGGAAGCGAATCGTTTATCGGTGGGATGTTCACGTCAAGGAACTTCACGAGTGCCCACAATTATGTCGGCGGCGTCGACTGGAGCTTTCTATTCGGAGGTAACTATTACTTCATTGGTCAGACATTATTAACTGACACGCGAGAGATAAACGACACCTCAATCTTTTCAAGCGACCGGCGATTCGGGTCGACTGGATACGATGCTGCTTTCAATGGACAGGCATACTCCGGTTGGGGCATGCAGGTTGATCTGAAGCGGAACGCCAGAGACTATAGTTTCGATTTGAGTATTACCGGTGCTACTCCGACATTCCAGGCTCAGGATGGGTTTATTACTTCTAATGACTTCCGCAATGTAAGCTTCTGGCATGGTTATGAATTTTATTTTGACAAATCGTTCGTAGAAAACGTAATGATACAGACCAACACGGGAGTCGGTTTCAACTGCGACAGAGCGAGAAAGGGAGAATGGGGATCGATCCAGGCTCAGGCACAGATGAAGGGGCAAACTTACATCTGGGCAGCATACTATCCGCTGCAGGAAGAATTTTTCCATAACGTGCAATTTCACCATCTCTATCGGACCGAAGTAAGTGCCAACACAAACCCGTTAAGCTTTATTGCCGCCAACATCTGGGTTCAGGTCGGCAGACTCATATATAGACAGGACAACCCGGAACTTGGAAGGGGATACAACCTTTCGGGTGAACTTACACTGAAGCCGACAAACAAGTTTACATTCGATGTTACTTGTGCCTGCTCGCGGCTGTGGTCGTTCTACACTTCTCAGCTTTTCTATGATGGTTATATTGCCCGAACTTCGGTTGTCTATCAGTTCTCTCCACAATTGTTCGTCAGGTTAATCAGCCAGTATGATAAGTTCTCAAGGGCATTTGAAGTAGATCCGATGTTGAGCTACAAGTTGAATCCTTACACCGAGTTCTATGCCGGCTCAAGTCATAACTTCACCGACTTTGAGCAGCCATATGGGATGGAGCGGACAGCTCAACAGTTTTTCGTCAAGGTGCAGTACCTCTGGCAGAACTAAGCCTCAGCATAGGCCGCACGGAATTAGTGGACTGATGGAGTAGCGGATCAATTGGAGGTCCCAATCCAACACTCCACTAATCCAATAGTCCACAAATCCATCACTCCATTACTCCATGATTCCATCATTCCCCTCTTCTTTCGTTGATTCTCCATCCGTCGAATTCTAAATTAGTTAAGATGCCGTCAGGTACAAGACATTTCTCGCTGGAAGATGCGCGCACTCTTCTGAAACAGATCCGTCAGGATCTTTTCGAAATTGTTCGCTTGAAGAAGGTCCTTGACGCAAAGAACTACGACATCTATCGTCACCAGTATTTTGGCGGGGGAGGGCCGAACGGGACGAAAAATTATCCGCCCGAACTTGAAGATCTCGTGAACATACTCAGGCGTTTTGACTCAGAGGGGATTTTGGTCAAGAGCGTCGACGAGGGTCTCATTGATCTTCCACACATCAGGCGGAGCGGCGAAGAAGTATTCTTATGTTACAAACTTGGTGAGGAGGATATACTGTTCTGGCACCCTGTTGAGGCGGGGTTTGCCGGAAGAAGAACAATTACAGAACTCTGAACGGAGAAAAAATGAACCCGTTGAACAATGTTGTAGTATCAACGCTTCAGCTTGCCCCAAAAGGGATCGTGAAGCGGTTCGCAATGCGTTACATCGCAGGCGAGAAAATCGAAGATGCGGCTCGGGTTGTGAAGGAGTTGAACTCTCAGCGCTTCTCGGCAACCATCGACGTCCTTGGAGAAAATGTGACAACGAAGGAAGAGGCGATCGAGTCTACAAAAGCCGCCAGAGAAGTGCTTCGCATGATTGCTGAGAAAAAACTCGATTCGAACCTTTCAATCAAGCTTACTCAATTCGGTTTGAACATAGATCCGGATTTTTGCTTCGAGAACGTCAGACAAATCATTGAAGATGCTCGCGGCCGCGGCAACTTTGTAAGAATCGATATGGAAGACTCGACAGTCACGAGTGCCACTCTCGGAGTATACGAGAGACTTCGTGAAGCGAGATTTGACAATACCGGAGTCGTGATTCAGGCATACATGAAGCGAAGTGAGGAAGATATTAAGCATCTGGTCAAGATGAATGCCAGCGTAAGACTATGCAAAGGGATTTACATTGAGCCTGATGGGATTGCATTCAAGGGGCGCGAAGAAATTAGGCAGAATTATCTCAAGCTACTCACAATGCTTCTCGAAGGTGGATGCCACGTCGGAATTGCAACTCATGATGACGTGCTGGTGAACGGAGCCTACGACCTGATCCGACGGCTCAATCTTGGACGGGACAGATATGAATTCCAGATGTTGTACGGCGTGCGGAATGGACTCCGCGACAAGATTGTGTCCAACGGTCACCGGCTTCGTGTTTACGTCCCCTTTGGAAAACACTGGTACGCATATTCAATCAGACGGTTCAAGGAAAACCCTCAGGTGGCCGGGTATGTGGCGAAGGCGATAGCTGGCTACGAG
>JAKASW010000134.1 GCA_021818875.1 Bacteroidota bacterium | reverse complement strand
ATCTCGTATTCCACAAAAAGTCGGGATGGATGAGCATGATCCAGCCGGTTTGTCGCGGTCCTTCTTCATCGCGCGGCGCAATTCCGAAAACCTGGTTGGGCGACATAAAAGACATGACCCCTTCGTCGAAATCGTATTCCTGCTGGCCGTATCTAAATTTGGCGTGGCAGTTACTTTTCAGGGCGATCATATAGAAGTCATAAACCAGGGTCATCGGCTCGCTCATGTGCGATTCATTAATCGAACCCAGATCTATTACGCTTATCAGAGGATGTTCCGGTTTCGGCAACCCCCTCAGCTCGTGGAGCTCGCTTATCGTTTTGATCCTGCGAACAGGTGTTTTGCTCATATTATATGCACCTCCTTTTTACATCCTCTCCCTCTTTTGCATCGAGGCAAAAGAAAAAACGGTCTAAACACATGAAGCGATCACTATATCTCTCAGAGTGGATGTGCGATGTAGTCTGTCCATTTTCTTTTGCTCGCCCAAAAGAAAACGGACGAAAAGAAAAGGGCGCCCCGCGAAAATGGTCCGCGTTCGGCGGACTGTCCCGTCTCCCTGTACGGGAGGCGACTTTAATATACGGTGGTTCGTAAATCACTGAAGAGATTCCCAAAGTCGCCTCTTCAGACAAATCATGAGATTCTACGGAAGGGAGATGGGACTCCATTTTCGCAAGGGGGATTACCAGGCTTCCATCTCGTAAGAAAGCTTGTCTGAGTTTTGCTATATGAAGGTGCCTGTTGCAGATCACCATGGTATCGCTTCATCCTTGAAGTAGCCTCCGGTCGGTCCGTCACTGCCGAGAGTCGCATACTTAACAACTCGCCTCGCGGCTTCCTCGACGGTCTGCGTTCCTTTGTGTCCGTTCAGGTCGGTTGCCGTATAACCCGGCCCGACGCTGTTTATCCTGAACTTCGTTCCTCTGAATTCGCCGGCCAGCATTACCGTGAACGCGTTCAGTGCGGCCTTGGAACAACTGTATGCATCGTAGGCTTCCAAATTGGAATTACCTTTGCCGTTGCTGTGAGCCGTCAGAGAAGCGAGACCGCTCGAGACGTTGACAATTCTCGGCTCGCCGGATTTCTTCAGAAGACCGATGAACTGCTGCGTCGTCTGTACCGCTCCGAAGAAATTTGTTTCGAACACTCTCCGCAAATTTTCAATTGAACCGGTGGATATGTTTTGAGGCTGCTCTCCGGCAATGCCTGCGTTATTTATCAGAACATCCAGAGCGTCGGTCTTCGTTTCAAGTTCCCGTCTGGCGTTTCTGATCGAATCGATACTTGTAACGTCAATTACGATGAGTTCGACGTCGGAAATTCCCGACTTGCTCAATGTGCTAACGGCGTCAAGGCCTTTCGTCCTGTCCCTGCTTCCGAGGTAAACGAAATATCCGAGCTGTGCCATCTCCTTCGCCGTCTCGAATCCGATTCCTTTGTTTGCTCCCGTTATCAATACGGTTTTCATCTTAAACGCCTCTCGTGCATAATGATGCTTTCACTTTCTTAAGTGTCGATTGTCTTCGAATATGCTTCCGCAAATTCCTTCGCGAAATCCGCGAGCGTTACTTTTCCTGTTATTACCTCAGAACTGTGGCGGGCAAACTCCTGCGGCATCAATCCCTTATGAATCGGAGCCTGCATCTCCACCAGGTCAGACACGAGCTTTGGAGACAATCCGGCCGCCTCCAGATTCTTCTGCATTTCTTCGGCGGCCACGGTAACCCATTTCAAATCGTTCCTTCCGATTGCGGCACCCAGAATCTTTGCCGCTTCATTACAGGTCATTTCGTCGCTGGCCACATAACGGACTTTCACGCCGGAGGCGTGGTTTGTAATCTCATCGGCTATTGCATCGGCTATATCTGAAGGGCCCGAGAAAACGATCCTGTCTTCTCCTCCGAATGTGGCGGCGATGAGGCCTTTTTCTTTGATCGCGTTTATTGAATCGAAGAAATTGGAATAGAAGTATCCCGGACGAATATGAGTAGCCGCAACATCCGGCAATTCGTTGAAGATGTCTTCCACATCTTTATACGAACCGATCACGCCGGCTGCCCAGCCGCTCAGGAGTACCACCCGTTTTATTCCTGCCTCCCGAATGGCATGCGCATAATTGTTGCCGATCTTCTTGAGGTAGGCTATCTGGTCCACTTCTCTGAAGCTGATAGGTATCATGCAATACACCGCATCTGCGCCGGAGAACGTCGATGCAAGAAATTCCACATCTTCCAGTTTCCCGATCGCGGCTTCAGCTCCGAGAGTTTCAATGTCCTTCTGCCTTTCCGGATTACTGCTGACAACTATAACGGAATTACCTTCGCGCACCAGTCTTTTTGCTAACGGTCTGCCGATGTTTCCCAATGAACCTGTTACTACGATTCTCATTATCTTGCCTTTCGTTCTACAATGATTGTCTCTGGTTATAAACTTCCGCAAACTCCTTTGCGAAATCGGACAGCTTCACTTTGCCGAGCACAGGTTTGTTGCGGTCGTAATCTTCATAAAGATTGCCGGTATATCCGGCCGCGTTCATCTCGACAAGCCCCGCGGCAATTTTCCGGTTCATACCCGAAGCGGTCATGCCTTTCAATAGTTGTTCATCAGTGATGATTACCCACTTCAAATCAGGCTTGCCTATCGCCGTCCCTAAGATAGTCGCGAGTTCGTTGCAGCTTATTTCATCGCTTGCAACGTAACGAACCTTTCTCCCTTTGGACGGCGTCGTCAGTTCTTCGGCAACCGCCGCGGCGATGTCTATCGGAGAAACCCAGGGCTTCTTGATGTCGCCGCCGTAGTTCGTGGCGATGACGCCCTGCGTCTTTATCGTCTGTATGAAACCGAAAAGGTTGTAATAGAAACCAACCGGACGCATGAAGGTAATCGACACATCCGGCGGCAGTTCCTTCAGGATATTTTCTAAATGATAATAGAAAGCGAGAATTCCATTGCCTTTGTCGGTATGTGCCCCGATGCTGCTGAGGAAGACTACTCGCTTTACACCGGATCGCTCAATCGCTTCTTTATAGATTTTTCCGAGACTTTGAGTATGTGCCATGAGGTCGAAGCCCTGATCAAAATAGGCGTTGCCGCCGGCGGATATCATGCCGTATATCGCATCGGCACCCTTGTAAGTGTTCGTGAGAAATTCTGCGTCCTCGAATGTGCCGATGGCCGCACCGGCTCCGAGAGCTTCTATGTCTTTTTGTCTCTCAGGATTGTGGCTGATGACTGTAACCGAATGGCCCTTCTGAATCAGCTCGTTTGCCAGCGGCTTGCTTATATGTCCCAGTGAACCCGTTAGTACTATCTTCATTTCCGCCCTCACTTTTTCCAATAAGTTAAACACCAAATGCGAGACAGACGTATCCGAATCTATTGTTGTTGTAGCCGGAATCAGCTTGCGAATCGAGCACGAAACCCGGTCGTCATAAGATGGGGGAGTACGGAAATTGAACGGAGCGAGCTTAGAGGCTGTTACGTCTGGTCCGCCAGCTCCCACCAGGCGACTGTGCCGACAAATCCCAGAACGCCGGTAAGCGACAGAATGATGTAGCTTGCAATCTGCTGCTGCGGCAGTGCGTTTCCCGCCATGCCGCTGCAGAGTGCCGGTACGATCCAAGGAAAGTAGATCACTATTCCGGGCAGTGCCATACCGACAAGCTGTGTCATGATGAGAACAAGGATGACGTGTCCGATCGGCAGGAGATATCCTTTGCTGAGGCTCGCGATGAATGCCACCGGCGTGGACAGAACAATCGTAAGAAGGACAGATATAGAAAATGCCGCGAGCGCATGTTGAAGGAGTGCGAGAGACCAGCCCGGAATATTCACTATCCACGCTGTAATCAGGGCAGCGATGAAAAAGACGGCAGATAAGAGGACACTCCAGATTGCGACCACGATGAACTTTGCCGTAACGATTGCAGAGCGGGAAACCGGCAATGCGAGGAGATCCTTAACCGTGTGGTCCGAGTACTCCCTCCCGAACATCCAGCTCGTGACGATGCCATATCCAAGCGGGCCAAGAGCGAGTATCGCCTGAAGGATCAGCGTAATGAAACCCGACCAGTTACCATTTTTCAGGAATGAGGCTTTCGCGCTCAGTGTAGCAGACCTTCCCGCCAGCTCGGGATGCTTCGCCACGATCATCAGGAGTCCCATCACGATCGCAATGAAAGCGAAAAACCCAGAGTAACAGGGAGCACTTTCGACCTACGGACTCGGAGCGTTCCAGACCAAAGTGTGGATGACAATTTAGAACCACTGTGCATCACTTTCCGGTCTCCGCAAGATGTTTGATTCCCTGCATGACGGAGGGCGACCTTTTTTTGAATGCTCGGCGAAGCACCAAAATGTTCAGGACTTTTTTACGGAAACCGAACGGGTTGTAGTAGGCGTCAAACTGGATGGAGCATGAATGTTCGTCGATAGGGCGGACGATCGAATCAACGATAAAGTCGGCAAGCATTTTGTCTATGCCCCAGGTATCCTGGGACATGGCCGTCGAAATTTTCCGTTGCGGAATGTATTCGACAACCTCTTCGATACAACTACCTCTCCTTCCCTCCAATACGGAGCATTGATACTTCACGCCGGAAACTCGCTTAGACTTCCCGTCGATGAGATCCACTTTGCCGACCTCAGGATGGTAGCTCGGGATGAGCGAGATGTCGTCGGCGATCTCCCAGATTTTGGAAGCTGGAGCTTGAATGACGATACTTACGCTCGACTGAAATTTTCCTTTCATGCGGAATCCTTCTGACATATCAAACGCTCCGTTCATTCTTCAGGGATGAGGTATTCCGCTATAAGGTTACCGATAGCCGGCGGGAGAGTTACTAAGGTCGGGAAACTTGATAAGGTTAGCTCTCTCCGGGGTTTGTATTCCTCAATTGTCCATGTAACGCTCAACCGGGTTTGAGTAGTTACCAACTTCATTCGAATGTTAGAACGATAGTAACATCCCTCATCGTAGCCCGGAACTTTGTTACTTTATGCGGCTTGAAAGTAAGAGAGGTCCCTCTATTTCAGGGAACCGCTTATCGTGTTGACGCTCGTTCCGCCGTCTATAACATACTCCGAGCCTGTGATGAAGGAGGCGTCGTCGCTCGAAAGAAAGACGACGAGCTTCGCTACTTCGTCCGCCCGTCCGGGCCTTCTCAGCGGTATCCTTGATGGCAGAAGGGCCTCAGATGGATCTCAGCGGTGCCGCAGATTTCAGCGGGCGCGCCGGGCAATACAAAGTCGTTTTGCATGTCATCTACCAGGAGGGCACACCTTAGGAAATTCGGTAGTCGTTAGATTACTGAGCCTTTATGCGTCCGAGTGCAATCCCACCCTGTTTCCTTCTGAGTCAATGAAGACACAAATGTAGCCCGCAACCATCTTCTTGGCGGGAGAAATGACTCTACCTCCCGCCGGTTCAATTCTATCAATCACTGCCCGGATTGAAGGCGCTGCGTTCAGATAAACGAGAACTCCTTCTGATCCCGGCCTCAACCGCGAGTTCCTGACGAGTGCACCTGATACTCTCCCTGATGTGGCCTGAATTACTCCCGGCACAGATGGAAAGAAGGACAACTCTTCGTCCGTCTCTTCCATATACTGGGTCCGCATCTTTACGTCGAGGACCGTTTCATAGAATTTCCTTGCCCGTGCCATATCCGTGACCGGAAGGTCGAACCAATTTATGACATTTGTCTTTTCATCGAGTTTGCGCATTGTAGCTCCTTATTTCCGTTTCTTGTTTTCACTTGCAATACAAAGTTACTTCTTGCGCAACGTAGATAATTGTACAAATCGGTCGCCTTCATTGTCCGCAAGCTCCTTTGGTGTCGCTCCTGAATATTTCTTACTCTCCCTTATGAAGTGTGACTGATCCGCGTATACCTGTTCCGGAAAAAGACGCTTTTCCTTAAGCTGGTCAAACGAAGCTCGATAGCGCAAAATGTTGCAGTAGGATTTGAGTGAAATCCCAAAACGATTCCTGAAATATCGGTTGATTTGCCTGCTGCTCCAGTTTACCTTCTTGGCCACATCCTCCACTTTCACTGCTCCATTACTCATATACAGAGTGCGAAACAACTCAAGTTTCCGCGGATCAATTGGGTCTTTCGGAGCCATATCACACAGAACCCGCTTAATCTTCTCAACAAAGCTGACGAAATCAGACAAATCCGTTCTTGTGATTCCGCCAAAGCCTTCCGATAATACAGCTTCGCTGTTAAATAATGGTGCGACCTTTACACCCAGCAAATAGTCAACCGCAAGTAATCTGAAACTGACGCCGAATAATTCTCCATCTTCCGGAACTACGCATAGATACTCCCGGTTCCAAAGGCCAATCAGAGAACTCACGGGCCCCTTCCGAGGAGATTTTGCAAAGACTATATCGAAGTATCCATCCGGTAACACCGAGAATTGCCTCTCCTTATTTGAGGAATTGTGGACGTACCAAATTGACTTTACAAATTCGGCAAGGGAAGTGCCGGGGGCCGCTTCTTTGTAGTTGATGACTTCCGCTTTGCTACTCGCTTGCTAAGTTAGTTATTCAGTTTTCCGTAGTGCGCGGTCGCATCGATGCTCGTTACGATCGGCTAAACCATGACCACTATCTTCCCGATCGTCTTTCCTGTCTCGATCTGCCGATGAGCTTTCGGGAGATCTTCGAACCTGTATTTGGCCGAGACGTGAGAGTGAAGCTTTCCTTCTGCCATGAGATTCGAGATCTGCTTCATGTCTTCACCGTTCGACTGGACCAGAATCCGGAAAGTCAGTATGCCTCTCGTCTTTGCCTCTTTAAGATGTTCGTCCCCGAAGTTAGACTTTATAGAAACCACGCTTCCGCCTTTCTTCGCCGCATCAATCGAACGAAGCAGGTGTTCGCCATCCGCGATCGAATCGAAAACTATGTCGGCATCTTTGACTTTGTTCTCACATTTCTCGGAGGCGTAATCGATGAATTCATCGGCACCGAGCGACACAACGAAATCTCTTTTTGAGCTCGACCCGGTACCGACAACATAAGCGCCGAAGCTTTTCGCGATTTGGACCGCATAATGCCCCACTCCGCCGCCCGCGGCATGTACCAGGACCTTGTCGCCTTTCTTGATTTTCGCTTTGGTTACCAGTCCCTGCCAGGCTGTCAACGCCGCGAGAGTTGCAGCAGCGGCCTCTTCATGGGGCACATTCTTCGGTTTCAACGCAAGCTGATTGGCCGGCGCGGCGACATACTCCGCATACGCCCTGCCGTTCCCCGGAAAGTTGACCATTCCAAACACATCGTCGCCTTTCTTAAACTCCTTCACGCCACTTCCGGTTTCTTCAACTGTGCCGGAAATATCCCATCCCAATATGAAGGTATCCTCGCCTTCTTTCGGTCTCAGCATTCGCTGGAGCGTCGCATTATCTCGCCTGACACCCGCGTCAACGGGGTTGATTGAGATTGCCTTTACTTTTACCAGCACTTCCCCGGCATTTGCTTCCGGCTTTTCTATTTCAGATAGACTGAAATTTTCTATGCCGCCGTTTTCTTTTAATGTCATTGCTTTCATAGACTTCCTCGAAAACCCATGTAGCCAGGATCGGTCGACTGTCCCTTACTACCATGGACGATGCCTTTTCAAATAGGTCCTTGTTAGCCAGACGCCAGTATTCCTTCTCTTTTTCTCCCCTGATGTCGGGAAGGAGCCGCCATTCACGTCCGCCCTTGAAACGCTCGTAGAAGCTGTACCACGCGGGATACGAATCGTCCTCATCGTCTTCTTCTTCGACCCACATTTTCAATATGACGTAAGTCTGCCAGATCCCGCTATACTCTTCGTGCTCGTCGTAATCCTCGCTCAGGATGTAATCATGGTACAGATGATATTCTTCCTGTGTAATCGGGGGAATGAACGGGCAACGCTGAATAAGATCGCTCCAGTATTCAAAGTCATATGTTGTTTCTACCTCCGGAAGGTTTATCGCACCCGCCCGCCATTTACACTGCAGCTCAAAGAGCTTCCGCTGCTGGATACTCCAGATGCTGGAGCCTGCCCGGTTCCGCAGGCCCATGACTTCAGATTCCTCGCGTTCCTGCCTCCGCTTACCGTTTAGAATGAAGTCTGCCTTCATCCTTGCAAGGTATTCTATCGAACTTTCACCGTCCGAGTTGTATTGCGAAAGGTAGGCTCTGTATCGCTCTTTCGTGTGGAGGTCCTCTTCGATCTCTTTCTGCAATTCCTGAAGGGTCTTCTCGTGTGGTTTTCCGCCTTGCTCCGGAGAGGCTTTGCTTTCTCTAGACTGTTGAGAGTGAGCACCGGCTTCCGCCTGATTTTCCTCGGTCATGCCAAACCTCCTGTCTTTCCGAGAAGATAACACAATGAGATATTCAAAGAAAAGGGGGATCACGAGCTTTTCTTCCGCATCATGGTGCATCCCCGAAATGATTGCGGATGGCTTGCATATTCAGGATTCGCTCTCAGAAGTATCGATTGAGTCGTTGATGTCAAAATAGGAAAGGGAGAGTTGGTAAAATAAATCTCCCGATGCATATTTGAAGAAATTAAAGCAAATGGAGGTATCCGACAATGAAAAGTACATTTAGTTTTGTGTTTTTGACCCTGCTTCTCCTGCAGTTTCCAGCCTACAGTCAGAACGTTCAAAACCTGAGTGACTGGGTGAATTATAGTAGATATGCTGAAGCCGACAAGAGTCTCCCTCCCGTATCACCGGGTCAGCAGCGCGTCGTCTTCATGGGCAACTCGATCACGGAGTTCTGGGCCGTAAGGGACAGCAGCTTCTTTGCCGATAACGGTTATATCGACAGGGGAATTAGCGGACAGGTCTCGGCCCAGATGCTGCTTCGCTTTCGTCAGGACGTAATCCATCTGAAACCGACACTCGTCGTGATACTTGCAGGCACGAACGATATAGCTGAAAATGCCGGCCCGGTTTCGTTGCAGCATGTCATGGATAATATCATTTCAATGGCACAACTGGCAGAACAAAACAATATCAAAGTGATACTCTGCTCGGTCACGCCGGCATTCGATTTCCCATGGCACAAGGGATTGCATCCCGCTAAAACAATTGTGAAGCTGAACTCGATGATCAAATCGTATTGCGAAGAGAATAATATTCCTTACGTGGACTATTACTCAAAGATGGTCGACGAGCGAGGAGGTATGATAAAGAATTATACCATAGACGGAGTGCATCCGAATCACGAAGGATACACTGTGATGGATTCGCTGGTGCAGAATGAAATCAAGACGGTGTTGAATTCTAAATAGGACTCGGCGAATCGGCGAAAGGGAGAACCGGAGAGACTATTCCCGCCCGTAACAAAGGAGCACATTTCCAGACTTGAATGTCCTCGCTTTCAACAGTCTCAGGTTCAACCTGTCGCCAAATCCCTGGAACAGGAGTGTCCCTTTTCCCAGGATTACCGGATTGATCATGACACGGTATTCGTCGATCAGGCCGCTCTCAACGAGAGTCGACGCAAGGTTGGCGCTCCCTAAGATCCCGATATCCTTCCCGGACTGTTTTTTCAAATTTGCCAGCTCTTGGGCCGTATTCTCTTTCACAACACGGGTATTGTTCCACTCGGCATTCTTCATCGTTCGCGAGAAGACAACCTTCGGGGATGAATTCATCATGTTCGCGACAATCGGATCGTTCTTGATTGGAGTTTCAGTCGGCCAGTAGGCTGCCATGCCTTCATAAGTCACACGGCCGAATATGAGAGTATCCGTCGCGTTAAGCTGTTCGATGGCAAATTCGTTGAACTCCGCATCGACTTTGTGCCATGATATATCCCACTTGGTGGCCCCTTCGAAGTAGCCGTCAAGAGTAATCATGTTGAAGAGATAGAGTGTTCTCATTGTTCCATCCAGTAGGTTTGTCTCTGTTGATTCAATATAGATTCAAACGATGACGTTAGAGAAATAGTGCCGTGAGACTGACAAAAGTAACGACAAAGATCACGAGTTTGAATGTTCCCGGCGAAGTTTATGAGGCATGGTTTCTGGTTGATACCGGTGCCGCGGATTGTATGCTACCCGCAGATAAGTTGGAACAGATTGGAGTTGAACGAAAAGGCAAGATGAGCTATGAGCTGGCTGATAGTTCGTCGTAATTTGTTTCCAGGTGTCGAATATGCGCGACCACGGCCAACCGGACCGCTTGCTCATCAAATGCTTTGGCGGAGGCGGTCCGCCCGATTCTGCCGCTGTGCTTGCGACAGGCATGCTCTGCTATTTCCACTTCTCTGTTTGCGGGACATTCCGGGAAAAGTTCTCTCACGCGGGTCGCAATTTGTTCGGCATAGCTTGCGTCTAATTCTTAACGCTTGACCGCTTCGCGTTCTTCTTTCCGTTCTCTAAATCCATGATGGGAAAGGCACTCTTCCTCAGCTTTTTCCAATCCATTTTGCTCGACGAGCAAACCCTGACGTTCGTATCGATTTCTCGCGCGGCTCCATTTCACCACGACCGCGGAAAGAGCAGAATGCTTACGAGCTCGCCTCGTCAGCGCCGCATCCCCGGAAGGAAGAAACACAAGATGGTCGAGGCCTGCGCATGACAAACATAGGGCTTCTCTTTCCGCCGAACGAACCTTACTTTCGACGAGCGTGATCCATGCGTGCCTGCCAAGATTGTCACCGCACTCGCTGCAAGTCGATTCCCGGCTGGAGATGAAGACAGTTATCTCGTTCATTGACTCAGTCTAAAATGAGAACTTTCTTATTCGGATTCAAATGCAGAGACTGAACCGGGCACAGAATTAATTCAGAAGCTGACTTTTGAATTCTTTCGGACTCAATCCAACTTCTTTCTTGAATAGCCGGGAAAAGTATGGCGGGTTTTCAAAGCCAAGCTGGTACGCAATTTCAGAAAGATC
>JAKASW010000133.1 GCA_021818875.1 Bacteroidota bacterium | reverse complement strand
CTCGGGGATGTTTATGTTGAGCAGCTCATCCTCCGAGTAACCCACCATCGCACAAAATGCAGGATTCACATCGACGAATCTTCCTTCCGGTGTGCTCTTGAAGTGACCGACAGGCATGGAGGCAATCAGTTCGTGGTAGCGCAAATCAGTCTGCCTGGTCTCCGCTTCGGCGCGCTTTCGTTCGGTAAGATCGAGCAAAGCAGTTACAAGCAACTCACGTCCCTGCTGGTTGGTTACACGAGCGTGCGAGCTAACGGGAACCAACGAGCCGTCGTTCTTCAAAAGTGAATATTCGAATTCACCCTCGAAATGCTTGGCCATTTGTTGCCCGACCAGATCCCGGGACTCAAACGAAACGAAATCGATAAGACGTCTGCCAATGAGCTCGTCAAGCTTGTAGCCGAGCATAGAAGCCAAGCGAGAATTCCCATCCACCAGGATCCCATTTTCGGAAATTGCGATGCCTTCGCTGGCAGCCTCGCTGAGCTTCCTGCATCGCGCCTCGCTCTCCCGAAGAGCTTCTTCTGCCCGCTTCCGCTCGGTGATATCGTGGGCGACTCCCTGCAAGCCGACCTGTTTCCCGTGACGGTTGATAGGATATTCAAACGTTTCGAGGAGAACGAGGTTGCCTACGGCATCACGGATCTCGACAAGAGTACGGGGATCGTTGAAGTCTCCGCGAAGATGAGCCTTTGATTGCGCTCTGGCACGATCGTTAATTGGAGCGCCCGTTATGAACCAGTCTTTCCTCTTCTTCCATGCTTCCGGCCTGTACCCCGTTATGTTTTCCACGGTTGGTGAAACATACGTGTTATTGCCTTCCGAATCCTGTGTATAAAAGAAGAGTTGTGGAGTCCCTTCAACGATTGCTCGCATTTGTTCTTCACTAGCCTGCAACGCTGCTTCGGCCCTCTTGCTTTCTGTCAAATCTCTTCCTATCCCGAGGATTATCTCTTCCCCATCCAGCATAAACATATTCCGCTTTACTTCGACGGGAAAGCGGCTTCCGTCTTTTCTTAGACTTACTGTTCTATATGTAGTTCCGCTGGGACTTCCCTCGATCAACCGCTGCTGAAGCCCCGGTCGCGCTTCGTGAGGAAGCAGCTCGAAGAGAGGCATTGAGAGAAGCTCATCGTGAGAATAACCAAATGCTTCTTCGGCGGCCTTGTTGAGGTCGATAATTCGCATGTCCTTCCGTCTGGCGCAAAGTACGATTTCTGAAAGATTCTTGAATATCAGATCATGAAGTATATGTTCTCCCTCGGCTTTTTTGCGCAAGGTTATGTCGCGGGCAATTGTATGCATGTAAGGCGAGCCAGAGAGGACTACGCGCCTGCTATTAAACTCCACCGCGATCTTCGTACCATCTTCTCGGAGCAGGAGCGCTTCGGTAAGTGCGGGTTCTCCTTGAATGATCCTTTCATGGAATTTGTTATACGCATTAAGATCCATCTCCTCATGCAGATCCGGGATTTTCATACTCAAAAGTTCCGGCTTGGTATACCCGGTCAACTCACATGCGGCCTCGTTGACAGAAACGAATCTCGATTCAGCGTTTGAAATAAATATCGCGTCTCTCGATCCTTCGAAGATTATCGTCTGCCATTCGAGAGACTCTTTAAGATCCCTTTCAATTTCTCTTTCCCGGGTCAAATCGTAGATGATGGAAAGGACCGCCCTCTTCCGCCCGAATGAGATTTCCTTTGCAAAGACTTCGACATCTATGATTTCTCCGCGTTTTAAACGATGACGCCAGTGGTCCCTCGATTCGAATCCGGATGCATTTACTTTTGCCACTGCGCTCACAAATGCCTCCAGATCTTCAGGAAACCGTAATTCGGTTACTTTCATTTTGAGGAATTCATTCCGCGTATAGCCGTACTTACGAACCGCAGCCCGATTTACCTCAAGAAATCTGAAGGTCTCAAGATCGAAAATCCACATTGGAAGCGGATTTGTATTAAACAGAGAGCTTCTTATTGAGTCTTGCTCGGATGACGACATTAGAAAATGCTTCTTTGACTTTGACATCTATGTCTCCGGACAGACCGAACTCGGCCTATCACAAATATCTTCGGAAATTCTACTTAAATCTTTTGAGGATATTCCTGATAGGTGATTGTCGTGGAATATGCCTTCGGAAGAATCAAAGCCTGCTCGGAATGGTACACGTTGAATATTGCCCGTTATGCTGTTCTGCGCCAATACAGTCTTCGTTATTTTGCCAAGTTGGGAGATGCAATAACTCTCTCTCTCCAGAATCCTAGCCATTACGCGGCTAAGATGCAAGACGGACTGGAAAAATCGGAGTAGCGAAATGAATAATGCCTCAGATGGCGAGCTTGCCGAAATGCCTCGAAGCTTACTGGACTCTTGTTATCCAATTCTCAGAATCTTTGCAACTCTCCCTCTCAAGAAATCATAGACCCAATCTTCCATCCGAATTTGATAGCTGGGCAATTGAGAGCCGTCTTTAATATCATATTCCCCTATTGTGACCATGTTTAGCTGCTTAAGTTCGAACACGCGAGGGTCATAGACAGAGACATTCACAGTTCTAGTCGGACTACCGGAACAATATCCAATCAACTCTCTTAGCTCGGGAGGAAGATTTTGAAGGTAGGTTTTGAGGCACCTGGATATGAGCGCCCGCTCCAAAGACAAGAGCAATATCAAAATGACCGCTATAATAACCACTTTGTACAAGAGCGACTCTGCCTCGTTTTCGAAGGCTGTGTAGCACGCTACCGCAATTCCTCCAAGGAATATTGGTGCGAGTAGGTGAAGGAAGTGCTTACGGTTGACAGCCCTCAACGCGTTTGACATATCTGTAAGATTCATCTTGCACCTCAATTTTGATTCAACCGGAAACATCGAAAGGTGCAACAAGTACACTTGCAATCAAGTGAGTAAGATCACATCGGTAAGCTGCGAGTAAAATCTGCTTGGTAAATAGAGAGTGAAAGTCATCTTAACAGAATTGCTTTCCTAATTTGACTATGACTACCCGCCTGTAAGGTGTATAAGTAGACTCCACTCGCCAGACCGTTTGTGTCGAACGTAACCGAATAACTTCCCGGCTGTTCCATCTTGTCAACCAACGTTCTGACCAACCTTCCAAGCACATCGTAAACTTTCAGACTCACAAACTCAAAACTCGGGACTTCGAACTGAATAACCGTAGACGGGTTAAAAGGGTTGAGATAGTTCTGGTACAAATGAAAGTTGGTCGCGAGATTCTTCGGCTCATTGATCGCGTTTCCACCCTGGTACAAATAGTCTCTGCTGTAAATCTGGTATCTGCCTGATTCGTCGCTTTGCCAAACAAGAAATGTTACTAAGCCGAGCGGCCGGTCACTGAATATGGTGGTTGAAATAGCGGGCAACATTCCGGATTCGATGCTGTCTTGCGAAGCAGTTTCGAATTCGAATGAAGTATCTCCGCGGGTTACCCGTTCTACTGCAAGATAGCCATATACCCCTTGCTGTTGGTCCTGGACATGATTTGACGTAACCAGGATTGGAAAGCTTTCAACTATTCCATGCAGGTAACTCGAACTATCGCTTGCGGCCAACGAAGCGAATCCCGAGCCGAAAAATGGGCCGCCCCAAACCTGATAGAGAATTCCGTCATTTACATCGGTGGTAAAGGTTTTTCCGACAGTTCCATTGTAAATCTGGAATCGTGGATCGCTCATATCGCCGGGTGCTGAGAAAGTATCGGGAACCGAGAGCGAGAGAGTTGAGTCGTTCAAAATGGTACTAAGGAGACAGTACCGGTTGCCGTTGCCGGATTTGTCAGTCCATACGAGGCCATTGTACTCGAAATCAAATTGTGTGCTGTCGGTATTCGAAACGACAAACGTATCGATTCGCGAAAACCTTCCGTACCTGCAGACCGAGAAGAGAATCGAATTCAACCTCTTCCAAATTAGAACGACGCTCGTGTCAGGAAGAGATCTGACCTCCACGGAAGTGTTGCTGACGGTATCGTTCATAAGCGCCGCAGGTTTAGACCACATGCCTTTGATTGGATCGAACACACTGTAGTCTATGTCCCAAACGCTGTCTGTCTTCTGTTGCCAGGCAGCCAACGATACTCCACTGGCCTCGGTGCATACGTCAGGATACTTTTGAATTATATTCCCCGCTTGCGGGGAAACGGTGATGGCGGTCGAATCCCACTTCAACGTGTTCCCATCAAACCGCACTGCATCTATTGCATCTGAACCGCCGTACCATCTTTCGAAGGCAAGCCAAACTTGCGGATAGGACCTGCCGGCGTCATCAACCGCGGGGTCGATGTCATCGAAGTTGCCGGAAGTAACTGTAATTGTTGTGTCTGCCCACTGAGCGCCGGCCTGGCTGGCGCAGGACATGATCGCCAAGACTGCAATCAAACGTGGAAACAAATCGCACCTCACCATGTTTTTCCTTTGCTCCTACACGGAGGTCTATCCCTATCTGTAAAGAATGTACCTGAATCTTACGGCTCTGTCAATATCTTGAAGGATTTCTCAAATCAACTCCCCATTTCTCCCTGATACCCCTGACCGGCGACAAAAATCTCCTAATTTCGAATGGGAGAGCAACCTCTCACTTGTGCCACTACCTACTCCCTATTATCTACTTCCTACTTTTTTATTGCCTCTTCGAGTGTGTGCCATGCCAGTGTCGCACATTTCACCCTGACCGGGAATTTCGCAACGCCCTGCAGCACGACGGCATCGCCCATCTCCTCCCCCGGCTCACCGTTTTCCCCTTTCACCATCTCATAAAATTTCTGCGACAGCTCCTTGATCTCGTCCAGCGATTTCCCTTTCACTAGATCGGTCATAATGGAGGCCGAAGCCTGACTTATCGAACACCCCGCGCCGGAAAACTTCGCATCCTTCACAACGTTGTCTTCAACGATAAGCGAAACCTGGATGTCGTCACCGCATGATTCATTGTACCCTCTTGAGCTGTGAGTGGGTGAAGGTATCAGCCCGTGATTGTGCGGGTGCTGGTAATGATCTATAATTATCTCGGTAAAAAGGTCACTTAACGACATTGATTCTCCTGGGGCTGAAAATTGAAACTGATTTTTCCAGGGCACTCGCAAGCGCCTCTACGTCGGATTTATCATTATAAAGATAGAAACTCGCTCTCGCCGTAGATTGAACCTGCAGCTTTCTCATGAGCGGCTGCGCGCAATGATGACCTGCTCGAATTGCGATTCCTTCCGAGTCGAGTATCGTAGATATGTCATGAGGGTGAACGTTATCGATTGTGAAAGATATGACGCCGGTGCCTGTGGTATGCGGACGGAATATGTGAATGCCTTCCACTTCAGCCAGCCGGTGAGCCGCGTAGTCACCCAGGGACATCTCGTACTCCTCGATATCCTTCAGGCCGATTTCTTCGAGATAATCGATTGCCGCCTTCAGTCCGATGGCACCCGAAATATTCGGTGTTCCCGCTGCAAACGTATACGGGGGCTTTGCATAGTTTGAAGTCGTTGGGAATACTTCATTTATCATCTCGCCGCCACCAAGGAACGGTTCCATTTTCTCCAATATATCGTACCTACCGTAAAGTGCACCAATCCCCGTCGGGCCACACATCTTGTGTCCACTGAATGCATAGAAGTCACAGCCGATGTCCTGAACGTCGACAGGGATGTGCGGAGCGCTCTGAGCCCCATCCACAATTGAAATTGCTCCGGCTTCGTGAGCCAGCGCCGTGATTTCCTTTACGGGATTGATCGTCCCGAGAACATTTGAAACATGGACGACGGAAACCGCTTTGGTCTTTCGCGTTAGATTCTTTTTCAGAGATTCCAAATCGAGGAGGTAATCGCCGTTCATCCGAATAAATTTCAGGACAGCTCCGGTGTGTCTTGCAATAATGTGCCATGGTACAAGATTGCTGTGGTGCTCCATCTCGCTCAGAATAACCTCGTCGCCCTCTTTGAGGCTGTTTAATCCCCATGCATAAGCTATAAGGTTCAGAGATTCCGTGGCGTTGCGCGTGAAGATGATCGATTCAGGCTGCGGCGCATTGATGAAATGTGCTGCTTTCGAGCGGGCTTCCTCATAGATGTCGGTGGCGATCTGGCTCAATTCATACGTGCCCCGATGAACGTTCGCGTTGAACTGCGAATAATACTCTTCCAATGTAGAAATGACGCGCAGCGGTTTCTGAGTCGTCGCCGCACTGTCCAGGTAAATAAGTGGTTTACCCCTTGACTCCCAATATGAGAATATGGGGAAATCTGATTTTATATTGTTGCGTATCATAGTCTGGGTCCTCTCATAGTCGCGTAACTATCAACAACATCTGCCGGTAGAAAATTCGAGTGTCAACCTGCAATGAAATGACGCTGCCGTGTAACAAAGTTAGCACCACGGCCGAAAGATTTCAACGATACCGCCAGACCAGAAGGAATGTGCCAATTCCAGAGAGAATTAGAGCCACGTCCCTGAATAGACTGATTATTTGCTGGACTGCTTCAAAGGTGGACCCGGGAACTATGATAGTATATCCGGGAAGAAGAAGCGGCGTAGATTTGCCCGTATTCTGGAACGTCTGAAGATCGACCGCTATCGTCAGTCCCTGTCCGGAGGTTATGTAATAAAACGACGGTGCGCTCGACCCGACGGGCTCACTCTGAGAATTGAAAAGTCCTTGAGAGTATCCTGGTACAGCAAGCAGCACGACGGCGATGAAAGGTGCTGACCTCAAAACCATAGATTTGAATTTCGTATTGGTCCTCTCTATTCTATTTGATCGAAAATGTTTGCCACATCGAGCGTGCCCCTTCGAATGGAACCCCGGCGCCGTTCAAGTTGAATCTGTCCACGCGCCACCGGTATGTATGGCCGGAGACAAATCCGCTAACTGCTCTGTTGTCAAAATTGAACGGCTCCGTCGGGTTCGTATTGTAAATCTGGAGCCGTGAGCTGATCCAGAGGTACGTCTGCGGAGCTGTTGATATATCCGACACGCGGATTACCGTATAACCTCCGCCGGTGTTGTCGATCCATTTGAAGTATGAAACAGAATCGAGCGTTGCATTCACTCCTGGAAAATTGAGAATCGGTCTCTCAAGCAGCCTGAAGTTAATTGTGTCGGACAACTTCGTCAAACTTCCGTCTGATGTACTTGCCAAAAGGTAGTAGTAATACCGTGTGCCGATTTGAGCCGTAGGATCAACATAAGAGGTGTCGTTGACAGAAGGCGAGTGCATTAATGTCGCGACGGATGAGAAGCTAACCGGAGCGCCGTTCGTTGATGTGCTGTCTGTACGATATAGTTTATAGATAGACGCACCGCTGGTTCTGTACCATTGGAGGAACATTCCGCCGGACTGTGGATCCTGTCCGATTCCGGTTTCGAGTACCGAATCCGGTTGAGATTGGGGAACAAATCTGACATCACTGGGATGAACTATCGGTGTGCCATTCCTGGTGCATCCGTGGACCCCGAGGAAAAGCACCAGAATGATGACAAGCTTCAATGGTATTCTCATTTGAAAATCCTGTCTAAGTAAAAAGATGCGCTCACCCTATTGACGTTTCCGAGACTCTGTGTCAGGAAAGCATAGTCCACTCGCATGAAGTTCAGCTCGATGCCGGCACCGGCGGTGATATCAGAGGCATCGGACCCAACTCTCACAGACAACAATTTGTAGTATACATACTCTGCTCCGAGAAGTAGATCGCCGTAGCGCGAATCGCGGTCGAAGCTGAAGACTACGTCCCCCTTAAGAAATCTTACCGGGGCATCATAGGAAAGTCCCCAAACAAAGCTCCGCGGAATCGTCTCGGTAGTCTGGGTGTCCCACGACACCCTTGTGTTTGTCACATCGCGGACGTTCACGCCGAATGAAAAGGTTCCCATATTGTCCGACTGCACGAATGCTCCCACGGGAAATCGAATCATGAATCCGGCATCAAGTCCAATCCCCGACGCCGCTCTGCCGTTGAGGAGCCGGTGTATATACTTGAAATTGACCCCGATGGGAATTTGTATCGGGACTTTAAAATATGACCATCCCAGATCGAGGTTGAACCCGTAAAGCTTCGAGATGTTAAGATAGATCGCATCGTCGGCGCTTCCGAACGATCCATCGTTGGAGCTATTCTTTATGTAGTACTCTCGCTGTGCCGGATCCAGATCTGAAATATCCGGTTCCGAAGGAATGTTGTCAACGCTTAGCCTGACCCAATCTACGGAGACATTAAGATCTTGAAGCTTCTGGGTGTAACCAGCAAAGAAGAAATCCGCCAGAGGGGCCGCGAGCGAGCCGTACTGAGATGAGTACATCATCGAAATAATCCTTGTATTTACCAGGGCCGTTCCGGCCGGATTATAATGGAACGCCGTACCATCATCTGCAAGCGAAACAAATGCGTCACCCATGCCCAGCGCCTCCGCACCCACAGGGATCTCCAGGAAGCTCGCTGCATACTTGCTCTGGGATTGCAAAGCCGGTGGGGCAACTGTCAATGTCAGGAGTGTGACAACGAAAAGCAGTGAGTAAGGAATTAAGATGTTGAGAAGTTTGGAAGCCCCGGCGATTCTTTCCATTATCTTTTTCATAGTTCGGTCTCTCCATCTTCCGAGATTCTTGAGTTCCGATCTTCTTGGCTCCAAATCTTCACCTTCATTTACCTCAACCTCGCCATCTTGCCGATGTACTCAAGGTTCTTCCCGCCGCTGGTTAGTGTCACCCGGTAAAAGTAAACGCCGTTTGCCACCTGGTTTCCGTAGTTGTCCCTGCCATCCCACCATGCCTCGTGGTAACCGACCGCGGTCGGAGAGCCGGTCCCCCCTTCCAGCAAACCGGCTTCTTCGTTCGGGTTCGTACTCGGATACCTGATCGTCTTCACAAGCCTTCCGCTCACTGAGTATATTTTGATCTGCACAGCGTCAATTGGATTGCCTGAAGTGACCTCGAAAGCAATGATGGTGTGATCGACAAACGGATCGGGGAAAGCGCCGTAGACTCTGAGACTGAAATCAGACCGGACGACGAAGCTTGCAGAAATGAGGTTAGACACGTTCCCCACTGCATCACGCACCGTCACCTCAATTGTGTGTGTGCCATCTTTGACAGGAAGCTGGGCAGTAGCCGAAACGGAAGTGGGGTTTGATACGGAATCAGGTATGGTTATGAGACTGGGATCAATCCTCTGTCCGTCCAGTTGGAAGTCGATAGTGCTTCGATTTAAATCGATCCCATCTTCATCGTGCATCAGCAAAGTGAACTGCGGATTCGGCAGGACATAATCTCCATTTGTAAAAAATTGATCGCCGGCAGAAATTGTGACCTGCGGAGGAGTCTGGTCGGTCGAGTATGCTGCGGTGAAAATTCCGGGCTGGTTAGCGGTTGCAGTGACAACGTCACCATTGTAACTTCCACCAACAACGTTAAGAGTCCGCGTTCGCGGATCGTATTCGTAAACTCGGAGCGCCTGCAAATTGTTCGCCGTGGATGTGTCCGGACTGTAGATCTTCAAAGACACGCCATAATTTCCCGACTGATTGGTTTTCAACGGCTCAAACCGGAAGTAACTGACAGTACCATCAGTTGACCGGGCAGGGATTACAAATGGCTGTGGATACAAACAGGGCAATGCCCGTCCAGTTTCCACGATTTGCCCCCTAGCCAGACCCGACATCCATGCAGTGGAATCGATCCTTGCGACCCCAACCGAATCTGCAACACTAAAATCAACATTTACGTTTTCGAAAGCCATGTTGTTCGCCGGATCCAAATCAAAACCATTGGTGAGGCTGTCAAAGACAAGGTACATGTACACCGTGTGGTTGCCCGTAGACAAATTGCATGGTATGCTTGCCAACTTCTGAGTCGTCGTATCGAAGCTTACTCTTGCAGAACCTATAAATTGACCCGTTGGCTTGGTGCCGTCAAAAAAGTCGACCCTGACGTTTTGAACCGGGACAGAATTCAAATCGTATACCAGCCCCTCAATCCGCACTACGCTGTCGGCAATCACCTTTATGGTCGAGTTAACGTTGGTGTACCCGCTACTCGAAAACGCCGACAGATCCGCTGCGCCCGGCACAGTATAGTTGGCTTGAGCAGTCGAATACATGGTTCCGTCGGAATACGTGCAATTCAGACCGCCGGTAATTACCTCGCCCGGGTTCAGCGTGTCCCGTCCTAATGTTGTCGAGCCGAAATATCCGCCTGATGGTGAGAGAGATAATGGAACACGTAAGTTTGCAACGAAAACATCTGCTGTTGAATTTACTGATTTGTAAATTGCGCCGACGAAAATCAGGGAGTCGAGAGTTGATGCCGAGGATGCCACCGCTGCCACATTTACCTGAAACCTACTTCCCGCAGCGGTAATACCAAAGTTCGTAATTTGTCCAAAAGAACTCCCCGTAGAAAAATCGATGCTACCCGAACTCTGGACGGAGTTAGTATACGTATATGCTTTCACGTGGCTTTGACCTGTGAAACCACCGGGGAATTGTATACTGAAATTCGCTGAACCATTTCCATCGAGGGTAACGTCTGACTGTGCAACAGGATAGCCGGCCGCATTCGTGATTTGGACTACGCCTTTTCCATTCGCCGGCCCGTTCGATATAGTTCCCGTGACATTTTGTCCGGGTGCAGCCGTGTATGAATTCAATCTGACTGTGGTGGTGCTGGCTGGCATTTGGATCTTCAGTGCAGGGTCACCGAGCAGGTTATACTGGTTCAGCATCGTTGCGGCTTGGGGCCAGAAAAAGTAGGATGCATAGTAAGCGGATTTCCCAAGGATCATATCTGTTCCAACGCTCTGTCCGGCGGAAGTTGAATCGAAAAGGAGCGGGAAAATCTCGGTGTCCATGAAGAAATCATTGTACATCCAGCCGAGTCCCGCAGATGCGATAACACCGATCGCACCTTTATCCTGTGCCAGCAACAGAGTAGACACTAATGGCTGACCAATCTGACCGTCGAATGCACCGGCAA
>JAKASW010000132.1 GCA_021818875.1 Bacteroidota bacterium | reverse complement strand
ACAGGTTTTGCATGTTTCGGTTGAAGTTATTTGAGAGAAAAGTCGAATTGCCAACGATACTGAGGATTGGTCCTTACCGGTTTCATTTCTACTCTGATGAACGAGAGAGCCACCTCACATCCACGTTGCAACTCCTGAAGGTGAATGCAAGTTCTGGTTATCACCTATAGTCCTCGCACGAAATAAAGGAGTATGACCAGATGTTGTCCGCGAAATCGAAAGATTAATCTTCGAACACTAAACCTTTTTGAAGGAGAAATATCTTGAGTTCCATAAGCCCTGAAACAATTTCTTCATCGGAACCGGCGACCATCCATGCTTGGGTGGAAAATCGTATGGTTTTTGTTGAACTCACTGACAAAAGGATCTTGGGATTTCCTGCGTCACGATTCACGAGACTTAAGGTTGCTACCGACGAGCAACTTTCTAAAGTTGAATTGAGGTTAGATGGATTTGCGCTACGTTGGGAGGAGATTGACGAGGACATAACAGTGCCTGGCGTCGTTGCCGGAAACTTCGAGCTTCCTTAAGTCACAATAATCCCCGGAGCCACTTCGGCATTCCTCAAAGCAAATCCCTGAGATCTTTCCTCAATTCCTTCAATGCGTGCGCAATTTGATTCTCGACAGTCTTTACTGAAATACCGAGAACATCTGCTACCTCAGTGTAAGACAATCCTTCCTGTCTGTTCAAAACGAAAGCCGTCCTGCATTTTTCCGGCAGCTTTTGTATCGCTCGATCCACTGAAGCAGACATATCTTTATCGATCATCTTCTCTACCGGATC
The DNA here is from genome assembly GCA_021818875.1 of Bacteroidota bacterium. GTDB lineage: Bacteria > Bacteroidota > Ignavibacteria > Kryptoniales > JAKASW01 > JAKASW01. The sequence goes on along the minus strand of JAKASW010000132.1, from coordinate 10,212 downwards.
TGTCGAGAGATCTGACGGAAGTGCATCATCCATGATCCTTACTGTGTCTTTCGACTGCCTGGCCTTCAGGCAGTTGATTGCCTGGTTGTGCGCCGCCTTGAAGAGATAACTCCTGATTGACCCCTTCGGATGCCAGCTCGACCTGTTTCGCCATATGTTTACAAAAATATCCTGTACCATGTCCTCCACATCCGTCGCGGAGTTGGTAAAGCCAGACACAAACTTACATAACCCGTCGTAGTAATTGCGGAACAAGTCTTCTAATGCAGATTGATCACCCCAATTGACACGTCGAATCACGTTCTCTTCGGTGTCGGGAAGAGAACTTGGATGCTCGCTCAATTGCTGTAGAAATGCCATGGTTTACCTTGGCCTTCTGTTGGATAATCTACTGAACAAAACTGAAAGAAAATAGGTGCCCTGGATCTTTCCTGCCTTTTGCTCCACAGCCAGGGATCCTTACAAGTAATTACAATCAGACACCATTTGGTTCCAGAGTCTGTCAACCTGAATATTTGACGGTGGGCAATTTTGAACACGAATAGCACCAATCTGATCGAGTGATTTGTCTAATACCACGAATGACAGAAGAGATTCGCGGGATTCAAAATCAAATGTAAGACGATTCGTGACATTCTCAGCTAGAGGCTGTTGGGCCTACGGCTCGGTGGATGTCCTTTTTCCGGAAGCAAAGTCCTACCACGAATATTTGCATCGTTGCCAGGCCGTTATATATTTTTAACGCATTGGATTCTCAATTTAGAACGGCTGAACAACAAGCTGTAACCAGCTCGCTGCTCCCAAACAGGGAAGCGACAAACGTCAGGAGTATATCATGGAAACTAGAACAATTCTGATCACCGGTGCAAACGGAGAGATCGGTCACGGCCTCGTCTCTTATTTTGCCGATCATAATCGCGTCAGAGTGGTGGCTATGGATTTGAATACCATGGACGACAACACGAGGAAGAAGTGCTTCAAGGTGTATGCGGGAGACATACTCGATACCAGGTTTCTCGATTCCATCTCTACCGCGCACGACTTCGATGTGATTTACCATCTGGCCGCTCTGCTCTCGACACGTGCGGAGCGCCAGCCGACAATCGCCCACAAGGTTAACGTTGACGGTACACTTAATCTATTGGAGATGGCGATAACGCAATCGCGCCTACAGGGCAAGGATGTGAAATTCATTTACCCGAGCTCAATTGCGGTTTACGGACTCCCCGACATCGAGACGAAGCACAGAGCGGGTCGACTGAATGAAGAAGAATGGACAGAGCCTCGCACGATGTACGGTATTAACAAATTATACTCGGAACGACTTGGGAGGTACTACATGAGCTTCTATCGTCAGCTCGATGCAAATCCGATGGGAGGGAAAATAGATTTCCGATGTGTCAGGTTTCCCGGTCTGATCAGCGCGTTCACCCTGCCCACGGGAGGGACGAGCGACTTCGCTCCGGAGATGCTCCACTATGCAGCAAAGAGCGAGCGCTATAATTGTTTTGTAAGAGAGGATACCAGGATACCTTTCATGGCAATGCCGGACGGTGTCAACGCTCTTCTAAAGCTGGAGGCTGCGGAGAGATCGTCTTTGAGCTCCCAGGTTTACAATGTGGGATCTTTCAGCCCTACCGCACACGAGCTTAAAGCCCGCGTGAAGAAAGCATTTCCTTCAGCAGAGATCGAGTTTAAACCTGATTTAAAAAGGCAGGTCATTCTCGATACGTGGCCGGAGGACGTAGACGATTCAAGAGCCCGGAAAGATTGGGGATGGGAACCGGAGTATGATTTTGAAATGGCGTTTGATGATTACCTCGTGCCGGCAGTAAGAGAATTCTACGGCTCAAAATAGGCTCCGCGTCACGTCGCTAATGACATCGGCGAATTGCCCTTTCTCTGAAGATTCACCGTCAAGCTCCGCTTTCGGGCAATGTCTCATATTTATCGCGCGGGTTCTGCCGAACGCATGGCTTCGCCATCGTCCACGATCCTAATTATTAGGGAACCAATCAGCACCGATTGCCATTCTTAAAAGTGATATCTGCCAAACTGCTGAGCCGTGAAAGGTTCGTAGCGTGTACTGGCAGTACTTTTAATTTGACAATCTTTTTATTCTTGGATATAGGAAGGGGAAATGCACATGAAGATAACCAGGACCGCATGGTGGACCGTGCGCGGATATACTATTCTTATTGGATTATCATGCTTTTTTTTCTTCGGCGGAACATGGATTCGGAGCATTAAAGGTTCGTCCGGAGCTAGGAAATACAACTGGCCTCAGTTCAATTTCGATCCGGAACATAACGGCAAAGATACTAGAGAAAGGGTTATATCAATTGGGAATGTGTCCCGACTCCATAAGTTGTATCGCGTCAGACTTCCCGGCGTTGCAGACGGCGCACCGGCATACCTGAGTGATGTGAAAACTTCCCACGGCGTCATGGATCTTCTATTCCTTACAACGAGAAACGGGTACATAATTGCCATTGACGCTGCAAACGGAAAAACCGTATGGGAGCAACAGTATGGGCCGGGATCATATATGATCAACAACGGATTCCAGCCGATTTATACGACTTCATCACCAGCAGTCGACCCGGACTTGAAGTATGTCTATAGTTACGGACTTGACGGTTACGTTCACAAATATCGCGTGGCAGACGGGAAAGAAATCAAAGGAGGGGGATGGCCGGAACTGTGTACCACTAAGCCTTTTAATGAGAAGGGATCCTCTGCGCTGGCAATTACGACTGATAAAGACGGCGTCTCTTACCTTTACGTCACAAACGGCGGATACTTAGGCGACAGAGGTGATTACCAGGGTCATGTTACTACGATCGACCTTGCCACCGGAGTTCAGCATGTCTTCAACGCCGACTGCAGCCGGGAAACTGTCCACTTTGTCGAGAGACCGGGCAAGCCTGACTGCACCAATGTTCAGTCCGCTATCTGGGCGCGACCGGGAATCATTTACGATCCGGCAACCGACAAGATTTACATGGCAACCGGCAATGGCGTTTTCGATCCAGGCAAAGGCAACTGGGGAGACTCTATTTTCTCTCTGTACCCCGATGGTACCGGTATCGACGGCGGACCGGTAGATTCTTATACGCCTGTCAATCATACATTTCTAGACCATGCAGATCTTGATCTCGGAAGTACTGCCCCGGCTATCATACCGACGCCGCAGAATTGCAGGATAAGGAACCTGGCTGTCCAGGGTGGGAAGGATCAGAAGTTGCGGCTGGTCGACCTTGCCAATTTAAGCGGAAAGCGAAAGCCGGGTTATGTCGGCGGCCAAATTGGTGAGTTCTTCGACGTTCCTCAGGGCGGAATGGTATTCACTCAGCCGGCAGTCTGGGTCAACCCGAAGGATCACTCAAGCTGGGTTTTTGTTGCGACTTACAGCGGACTCAGCGGATTGAAGCTGCATATCGATTCGAACGGGACCCCGAGTCTTCGGGTGATGTGGAAGAACTCTTACGAGGGAAGTTCTCCGATAATTGCAAATGGAGTACTGTTTGTTGCCGGAAGCAATGCGATGCGTGCAATCGATCCTACCACGGGAAAACTGCTCTGGAGAGATCCCACGCTGGGAAGAATACACTGGGAAAGTCCGATAATTGACAACGGAGTACTCTACATTACGGATGAGTCAGCAGATCTGACAGCATACGGGCTGAAATGACAGCGGCCCCACCGTCGCTGTCATGAATCCGGATTCACTCACGCTGTCTATTCGAGAAAAGGTTTTGAAGGAACTTTCAAAGACTTGGGAGCATAGTCCGGCCTGATCTCGTTCTAAGGAGGCTGAGTGTTCAACAGGTGCCCTTCGGGGCCTTCTGAAGGATGGGTGAGTTATGAAGCATATAATGGTAGTCGCAGTTGTCTTGTCCTGAAATAGGTTGACACTTCAAATGAAGTGGAGAAGTTATCCACACGAGGAGTTAATAACCTATGGAGAGAACGAGATGTATACGATACAGCGAAGCCTTCAGACGGAAGGTAGAGGAGGAGATCGAGTCCGGGAAATACAGCATTTCTGGAGCGATGAAGGTATATGATATTGGAGGAAGCACAACGATCCAGAAATGGATAAGGAAGTTTGGTAAGCATCATTTACTTGGCACGATAGTGAGGATTGAGATGAAAGATGAACGAGACAAGATAAAGGCACTGGAGAAGGAGAAGCAGGCGTTAGAGTCAGCACTGGCCCAGGCGCAGCTGAAGATAATAGCACTGGAGTCGACGATAGCGGTAATGGAAGAGAAGTCGGGTGCGGTGGTTAAAAAAAAGACCGATGTGCCATCATCGAGCGGGTCACCCAAGACCCACGATATAGAGAAGGACGATACACGATGAAGCGGGTGTGTGCCATGTTCCATCTTACTCGTCAAGCGGTGTACAAGTACCGGCATGCCATGGTACGGCAGACAGTGCAAGAATACATGATAATTAAGATGGTACAGGATGTAAGACGCAAGATGCCGATGATTGGCGGAAAGAAGCTCTACCGGATGCTCGCAGAAGATTTGGAGAAACTTAATGGCTCGGTGGGAAGGGATAAATTCTTCGATATTTTGCGGAAAAACGAGCTTTTGGTCAAGCGAAGGAGAAGATATGCTACAACCACGAACTCTCGTCATTGGTTCTATGTCTACGGCAATCTCATCAAAGGAAGAACGGTTGATGGGCCGAACCAAGTTTTCGTTGCAGACATTACTTACTTGAGACTTAGGGATAGCTTCTGCTACCTCGCCCTGGTGACCGATGTTTACTCTCGTAAGATTGTTGGTTACGATGTAAGTAGTAGTCTCTCTATTGATGGTGCACTGCGTGCACTCAAGATGGCTCTCTGTGGCGTTGAGGATACCAGCAAGCTGGTACACCACTCTGACCGAGGGATCCAGTACTGCAGTCATGAGTACACCGATCTTCTCAAGGTGCACAAGGTAAGCATCAGCATGGGAGAAGCCGGGAACCCGTATGACAATGCCATTGCCGAGAGGATCAATGGTATCCTAAAGACAGAGTTCTTACTGGACAGCACTTTTGCTGACCTTGAGGCTGCTACCAGGGCGGTCCGTGAAGCTATCATGATATACAACGATCTTCGTCCACACATGAGCATAAACTACCAGACTCCTTCAGCGAGGTACGCCGCATGAGCTATACGAGTTATCAACTTATCAACACTTTCCACAAAAGAGAGAAAGTAGCAAAGAGAGAAAAATATTGTTATTATTGTGTCAACTTTTTTCAGGACGACACAGTTGTTCTTCTTACTTCAATTCACCTGTAGGGATGTGTCGAGCCGGAAACTCTATTTCGCGAACATCCGATCGCGCGAACCATAGTATGGTACAGCGGCATGGAGTACCAGACAAAAACCGCCGATAGCGTGATCGTGACTGTTGCTTTTGAGAATGAGCTGAATGGCACTGTTACGTTCTACATGATAGTCGGATATCAAGGTTCGGGCAATGTACTGGTCGTCCCTTTTGGCTCGACGAAGTTCGTGTTTCGGTTTAAGCAGGTGACGGCACCGCGTCAATAGGTACCTGTGATCAGGTGTCTGCAGGAAAATTGGATGTTATAGGATCTGGTTCGCAAATGGGGTAACAACTTTAATCATCAGGAGCAGTGCACCACGATGCAGCAACTCTCCGAATCTCACGTAACATAAGGACCTTACAATTACGGGATGCAAGTACAATATCACCGGGAAAAAGTAGACATGCTGAAATCCAAAATAGGTTGTCAAGGATGACGAACAAAAGCACATCACTTGAGACATCAATAACAACGACGATCGCCAGCGCTTTAGGTTTTCCATCAATTCCGTAGTCGGGCTTCAGCTCTCTCACTGCATTTCTCTTTTCATTTGTAAGAGTACTCATCAATCTTACCAGCCGATCTCTTCCCGGACATACTTCTGTAAACGAACACGAAGTAGCCAGTCGCAAGGGCAATCCCGATCGGCCACCAGACGATTCCCACATTCAAACCGTGCGACCCTGCGGATGCATTATAGGCGGTGAGAGAATATGATGGATTAATGGTCGATGTGATGAGTACCGGAAAGAGCGCACCGGCAGCGGCCGTCAACATACCCACGATGAACACAACAGAGCCGATGAACGGAACCAGGTCATTTGATCCTTTCAACGAAACCGGAATATAGAAAAATGCAGCGAGTGCAGCCAAAACGAGAATCAGCGGCCATACTCTGACTGTAAGTGACGCAAGAAAATCAGGTTGGACAACCGCGGTCAATGCGTAAGTGATAATCTCAAGCGCAATAACTACCCACCACATCCGCCGTGCAGCGTGGATGCTTCTCTCGCGTACCGCTCCGTCTGTTTTCCATACAAGAAAAAGCGCGCCATGCAAGGCGAGGACTACGAGGCAAAAGGCTCCCGCTATTATTGTATAGTAATCGAGTATCCCGATATAGGGATGCGTAAGCAGGTTCGTGAAAAGTGGTACTGCAAAATATCCCGATGTGCGAAGCGGGACGCCGCGAATCAAATTCGCAAATGCGGCTCCGAGAATAATCGCGGTAAGTATTGATGCGAACTGAAGCGTGGTATCCCAGAAGTCATGCCATAGTCTGTACGGCTCGTGCGAACGAAGTTCTATCGCCAGGCCTCTAAGCACAAGGAGCCACAGAAGAATGATAAGAGGCATATAGAAGCCGCTGAACCCTGCGGCATAAGCCCTTGGGAACGCGAAGAACAATGTCCCTCCCGCGGCGATGAGCCACACTTCGTTTCCGTCCCAAACGGGTCCGATGGCCGAGAGAATTTGCCTACGTTCTTCGTCAGATTTTGCGACGTATCTGAAGATAATCCCTGTACCAAAATCAAATCCGTCGAGAACAACGTAGACAACAAGCATCAAAGCAAGTAAAGTGTACCATAGTGCGTGCATTTTCTTAACTCCTCCCTTCAGCGGGGGCAGGTCCCCGGGCTATCTCTCGTCCGACGAGATAGAGAAATATGACTCCAATTACAAAATACAGCCCGAGGAAACCTATGGTAGTGAAAACAACGTCACCCGTGTTAAGCATGGGCGAGCTGGCGGCGGAGGTTCTCAAAAGCCCGTAAACGATCCATGGCTGCCTGCCGAGCTCGGTAGTGAGCCACCCGGCAGTTGTCGCAATGTAAGGGAAGGGGAATGCAAGCATGAGCATCCACAATACCGGTCTCGTTTTATACAGTCTTTTGGTCCAGAGAAGTATTGTGCTCACGGCCATTAGTGCGAGGATGAGAGTGCCGAGCCCGACCATGATGTGGTAACTATAATAGAGAAGTGAAATATTGTCAGGCCATTGGTTCTTCGGAAAAGCCGTCAACCCCTGAACCGTAGCATTGAAGGTCCCGTAAGCGAGAAAGCTCAGTACTCCAGGGACCACTACAGGGTTTTCGAGCGTTCCCTTATTGACATCGGGCTGGCCGATAATTGCAAGCGGCGCTCTCGGTGTACTCGCAAACACTCCCTCCAGGGCCGCCAGTGCAGTCGGCTGATAATCTGCTACTAATTTGCCATTCTGGTCCCCGGTCGGAAAAATCTGCAGGACGCTCGCTACGAGAGCCGCAATGACCCCAACTTTGAGAAAGAGGTGGGCTTCTTCCTCATGTTTGTGATTCAATTGCCACAACGCCCCGACCGCTGCCACAACCGTTGCTGCCGTGATAACAGATGCACACATATTGTGGAGGTATTCCCAGATAGCCCACGGATTAACTACAAATTGCCAGAAACTTGAAAGCTGGAGGTCGCCGCCAGGTCCAACCGCATACCCGACCGGGTGCTGCATGAAAGCATTTGTCGCAATAATAAAGTAACCCGACAGCCAGCTTCCGATGAAGACTCCCAAAGCGGCAGCGAAATGACCTCGCCTCCCAAGTTTTTTCTCGCCAAACACGAACGCGCCAATGAAAGAAGACTCAAGGAAGAATGCAAATACTCCCTCCATTGCGAGCGTTTGTCCGATTACTCCGCCGGCATAGTTTGAAAATGCAGCCCAGTTTGTTCCGAACTGAAATTCAAGCGGGATCCCCGTTACAACACCGACCGCGAAGTTGATTGCAAATATCCTTGCCCAGAAACGCGCGGCTCGGTTCCACATGTCACCGTTAGTCCTCAAATATTTCCACTTCATTATGACTATGAGAAACGACAGCCCCATGGTCAGCTGCGGGAAAAGATAATGGTACGTTACGGTGAAAGCGAATTGCAGACGGTCCCAAAGCATTATTCAACTCCTTCTTGAAGACTTCAAGAAAGAATTTATCTGCTAAACGAAGGTCTTACAAGATGCTTATCAGTCCGGTAGCAAATATCAAGAATAGAAACGACCAGTAGAGAATCCTATTCGAGCCCGCAAGGGAGTATCGCCCCATGAGCTTCTTGTCGGCCGAGATGAGGCCGAGTATTACGGACGGGCCGATGAGTACCACGATCTGGAGAACCATCAGACTCAATGCAAGATTAACCAAGTTCAGCGTGATCATTGGGATTATTACTGCAGGTATCGATTCGACGAGATACACCTTGAACCAGTTTTTCCTTCCCCATCCCATGGCCTCCGTGACCCCCCAACTGCTTCCGAGCGAGATAACGATGAGAGCAATGAATGATGCTGCGATCAGGCCCAGTGCAAATACGGCAGGTGCAAACCTTCCCGCGACACCTGATAGTGCCTTCGACAAAATAATCGGAGATGCAAATTGAAGTGAGCCTGCGGATATGCCGATAGCTGCAATCGCTATCGCGACCATGAGAATCTCAGAAACTGCGGCACCAATCCCGGTTTCAAGTCTGACTGCCCAGAGACTCCTGGAAGTAATCCCTTTTTCTGCGGTGGCGGAGGCCTGATAGAACAACATAAAAGGCATGATGACCGCGCCGACATTAGCCGCAAGGAGAAAGAAAAAGTTGGGGGAACTCGAAAAGTAAAACGGCGTAAACTCCACTCCCTTGCGTGCCGTCAGGAACGCCGATGCAACGCACGCAAGCGAAAACACGATTGAGACTACAAGCAGAGGTTTCTCAGCCTGAACGTATTTCCGCTTGTAGACAAGGAGGACATGGGCGACGAAGATGAATGGAACCGAGACCTGGGGTGGTACACCCAGAATCTCGAACCCAATTGCCGCGCCCGTGTATTCCACTATATAGCTGATTACATCAACAAGTGCCATCGGAACAGAAGCAAAGATAGCAGTCTTCCTGCTGTAGTTTTCCCTTATGAGCTCACCCAGCCCTTTGTTCGTTACCGCACCAACTCTTCCGGCAACTTCCTGGATTACATAAAGTGGTACGATGAGGATCAAAAGGAACCAGATGAGTTTTGTACCATAGGTTGCCCCGCTTTCTGCTGCGGTTATTACGCTCGCGGCATCGACGTCAGCTATCATGACGAGCCATGCCGGCCCCCAAACTTTTATTAATTCCCATACTCTTGAAACTCTTCTTCTATCTTCAATTACTTCCACTGGTGCCGCTCCAAGATCTGTCTTGACCCACTGTTGAAAGGGATTCAGTCCTTAACTATCAGCCAGCGACTCGCGTCGTTTTAATCGAATTAAGTCCTCTTAAGTACCACTTCGGATATGCCGTTTTCACGTTTCAGAATCCTTGGGTTGAGCCATGGTCTTCGGGTCGTACCTCGGAGTGGGGTCCGCACTCTTCAAGGATACTAAGCTTGTTGTAGACCGTTGTCCCTGGAACCCTGCCGCGCATCTTATTGAGATCGGCAAGTAGTTCGTCCGCATTGAAATGGCGTGGGGCCGCCTCGACGGCAACGCGTAGATCGAGTCGTTGCGGCGGCCTCCTGCATCCTTCCAGCTTCTTTTCCGCGGTTCCCATGCATTTCCGTAGTTTGAACTTAGTCTAAATAAGATAACGTCGGATAGAATATTGTTCAAGCGATTGTGACGCCGTTACCTGCTCAGCTACCGGGTAGAGAAAATCTTGAATCGACTTCTTGGCTTTACGATCGAGTGAACCTTCGGGCCCTGACAATTCAGGGCGGTTAACCTATTGTCCCCGTTGAATCCTTCTGCTGGTCGGGAGATCCGTCCACCGCTTCCTTCTTCCGGAACGCAAGGACTTCTCGCAGTGTGAAAATGAAGGCGGGGACGGCAACGACAAACATAAACAGAGCTATCAAAAGGTAGCCGCTGTCGACAGGCAAGC